>DATBCR010000235.1:0-3442 GCA_036270375.1 Pseudonocardiaceae bacterium
CTCCGAAGACGGCGTTCCCACCGGGGGAGCTGCGGCATCAGCGCCTCAATGGGCTGCGATACCAGCCCCGTGAACGTCATGTACGACACCATCGCGTCCTGCATTTCGGACATAACGGCAGTCTACAGCACGTGGCGCTCAGGTTCGGGAGTACAGCTCGCCATCAGCCGCTCCCAGTACGCCCGGTGATCGTTTAACGCTGGGTCGCCGGTATCAAGGGCGCTCCTTCGTCGCGTCGCTGCGCGATGGTCGCAAGCGCCCACCCTTGACACCGACGACCCAGCGCTAACGGGCGGCAGGGGCGAGGGAGACAGCACCACCCCGGACCGTCCTCTCCCCGGGAGGCCACCGTGCGCAGCAACCGCCAGCTCAGCCAGAACCAGACCGCTCTGTGGACCGTATACGAGCTGATCGACAGCCAGGCTCGCCGGTCGCGTGATCACTGGCCGGAACGTTGCGTACACCACGCCGGTCCGGCCGATCTCGGGCACGTACTGGCATTGGCCCTTCGGCGTGCTGTTGAACGGCTCCGAGGTTGGGTGGTGACGTGGTGTCGGCTTCGCGCGCCGGCCGTCGCTGGTGTGTAAGCCACCGGCTGATCGGTGCTCATGGCCGTGCGATCCACGTGCGATTAGCGACGGTCAACCACGGTCACCGACGGGGTTCGACGGATCATCGGCGAACCGGCCAAGATCATGAAAAATCCGCTGACCTGCGAGGAGGGCAGCGGATGGTGGTGGCCAGGGCCGGGGTCGAACCGGCGACCTTCCGCTTTTCAGGCGGACGCTCATACCAACTGAGCTACCTGGCCGGAGGAGCCGGCCAGGTGGGGCCGGCCGCTGTGTGGCGACCCAGACGGGACTCGAACCCGCGACCTTCGCCGTGACAGGGCGACGCGCTAACCAACTGCGCCACTGGGCCTTGCTTTGTGCCGTGCTCCCAACGGGGTTCGAACCCGTGCTACCGCCTTGAAAGGGCGGCGTCCTAGGCCACTAGACGATGGGAGCCCGATCGGGTTGGCGAGCCGACCGACCGTGCTCCAACGGCTGTCGTTGTGAGCACGATCAGCATAGGGCACTACGTCGTGGTCTTCCAAAACGGGGGGCGACCGGACGGCTGGTCAGGCGTCATCGGTAAGCGGATCGCCACATCTGGCGCCCTCGTGGGCCGCCTGATGTGGCGATTGTCACAAGCCTTGCCGATTTGGCCCGTACGCAACGGGCTAGCGGCGGACCGGTGGTGTGCCGTCGTCCTCCGGGACCAGGCCCAGCATGTCCAGCAGTTGCCGGCAATCGTCAGCGTCGTGGGCGTTGCGTGCCACTGCCAGGCGTGCCCTGCGTACCTGGTCAGCCGATATGCGTCCGGGCTCGCCGGTGCGTTGGGCTGGCACGGCCGCGGAGTGGCGTGGCAGTGAGTCGTCTTCCTGCCACAGCAACTTCCGAATATCGAGGGTTCCGCTCATGGCTGCCTCCCCGGCTCCGGTTTCTCGCGAGGCTAGCGACTGTTTCGGGGGACCGCAGCCTCCCGTGGGGTGATTCGAGTGCACGGACGGTGACGGGACCTGCGGAAGTAGCGGTTTTCACGGTCATCACCGCGCTGTTGACAGCCTGCCGACAGCTCGACCCTCGCTCCGCCACCGAGTGCGACGTAGAATGCCTCACCGTGGTTTTACCCCTACCCCCTAGGGGTACCATGGCTGGGTCGTGTCAACCAGTTCGAGAGGAAAACCGCTGATGACAGTCGTCGCGCCGTACTCCGCCACCTACACCGTCACCGGCATGACGTGCGGGCACTGCGTCGCTTCCGTCACCGAGGAACTGACCGCCCTGCCCGAGGTGACCGGGGTCGACGTCGATCTCCCGACCGGTGCGGTCACCGTGGCCAGCCGGCGCGAACTGAGCACAGCCGAAGTCGTGGCCGCGATCACCGAGGCGGGATACCAGCTTTCGAACTGACCGGCGAGAAACAGGGAGCACGTCGATGAGCACCGCGACCGACCCCGTCACCAGCGTCGAACTGGACATCACCGGCATGACCTGCGCGTCCTGCGCCGCGCGGATCGAACGCAGGCTCAACAAGCTCGACGGGGTCACCGCGGCCGTCAACTACGCCACCGAGCGGGCCACGGTCCGCCACCCGGTGACCGTGACCATCGACACACTGCTCGACAACGTCCGCGCCGCCGGCTACCAGGCCACCGTGCCCCGACCGACCGGAGCCACCGACTCCAAGGACGAGTTACGCCACCGGCTGATGGGGTCCGCCGCCCTGGCGCTGCCGGTCGTCCTACTCTCCATGGTTCCCGCGCTCCAGTTCGACTACTGGCAGTGGGTCGCGTTCGCGCTGGCCACGCCCGTCGTCGTCTGGGGCGCGCTGCCGTTCCACCTGGCCACCCTCACCAACCTCCGGCACGGCGCCGCGACCATGGACACGCTGGTCTCGCTCGGCGTCGCCGTCTCCTACCTCTGGTCGGCCTACGCCCTGTTCCTCGGCGGCGCCGGCGTGCCGGGCATGCGGCACGACTTCAGCCTGCTGCCGAGCCCGACCACCTCCGGCGAAGCCGACATCTACCTCGAGGTCGCCGCAGGCGTGACCGTGTTCCTGCTGCTCGGCCGCTGGCTGGAGGCCCGTTCCCGCCGCGCCGCGGGCGCCGCCCTGCGTGCCCTCCTGGAACTGGGCGCGAAGGAGGTCACCGTGCTGCGCGGCGGTGCCGAGATCCGGGTCGGGATCACCACACTGGTGGTGGGCGACCGGTTCGTGGTCCGGCCCGGTGAGCAGCTGGCGGCCGACGGCGTCGTCGTCGACGGGACGTCGGCGGTGAACCGGGCGATGATCACCGGGGAGTCGGTGCCGGTCGAGGTCGGGCCGGGTGACGCGGTGGTCGGCGGCACGGTCAACGTCGGCGGACGGCTGGTCGTGCTGGCGAACCGGGTCGGCGCCGACACGCAGCTGGCCAAGATGGCGCGGCTGGTCGAGCAGGCCCAGGCCGGCAAGGCGGCCGTGCAACGGCTGGCGGACCGGCTGGCCCGGGTGTTCGTGCCGGTCGTGCTCGGTATCGCCGTGCTGACCATGGCCGGCTGGCTGTTGGCCGGCCGGCCGGTGGACTTCGCGGTGACCGTGTCGGTCGCGGTGCTCGTGATCGCGTGCCCGTGCGCGCTGGGCCTCGCCACGCCGACGGCCCTGCTGGTGGGCACCGGGCGGGCCGCGCAGCTCGGCATCCTGGTGCGCGGCCCCGAGGTGCTCGAGTCGACCCGCCGGGTGGACACCGTGCTGCTCGACAAGACCGGCACCGTGACATCCGGCCTGCTGACGCTCGTGGACGCCGTGGGGGACCGGCGGGAGCTACTGCGGATGGCCGGCGCCGTGGAGGCCGGCTCGGAGCACCCGGTGGCCGCCGCGATCGTCACGGCGGCCAAGGCCGAGCTGGGCCGCCTGCCGCCGG
>DATBCR010000236.1:0-6457 GCA_036270375.1 Pseudonocardiaceae bacterium
CGAGCGGGGCACCGGTGTTGGCGGCACGGAGTTCCGGGCCGGCCGGGGTGTCGGTGATCCGCAGCCACAGCCGGCCCGGCACGCCCGCTGTCGCGGCGGCATCGGCGGCGTTCTGGGCCAGTTCGACCAGCAGGCGGTCGCGGTAGCCGCCGACGCGCAGGTCGTCCTCGGCGTTGGCGTCCTCGCGGAACCGGGTCGGCGAGCCGCGCCACGCGGTCAGCACCGAGTCCCGCAGCGCGGCCGTGCGGAACGGATCCGGATCGGTGGGAGCGGTGGTAGGGAACATCGGCGTCAGGTCGCGTCGTCTTCGGTCGGCCGGGCCGGCTCGGCGGGTTCCGCCTCGGCCTCGGCGACATCAGCCGCAGCCTCGACCAACAGCACCGGCTCGTCGGGTTCGGTCATGATTTCCATGACTTCCGTGGTTTCCGCGACTTCGGCCGCGGCCTGGACGGACAGCATCGGCTCGATGTCCATCGTCGTGTCGTCGTAGACCAGGTCGACGACCGGGACCGGGGACACCAACTCCACCTCGACCTCGGAGTGCGCGCCGCATCCGTACTCCACGTGCACCACATGGCCGTCGGCCGGCGCCAGCTCGTTGCCGCACACGCCGAACGCGGCTCGCAGCACGCCGGCCACCGGGAGGTAGAAACCGCACCGGCCGCAGCGGTCGGGGGCGCCGCGCGCCATGTCGCTGCGCGGGCCGAACTCGCCGGCCTGCCAGCGGTCCGCCGCGTCCAGCCGGCCGAACCGGGACAACACCCGCACCCGGCCGAGACCGGTGTCCTGCGCGACCTCCTCGACCGCCGGATCGTCCGACGCCAGGTACGCCGGTTCCAACCGCGGGTCGTCGGCGGGGGTCGGCATCAGGTCGCCGACGCCGAGATCGCCGGCCTGCACCCGCTGCTGCCACGGCACCCATTCCGGCGCCACCAACGCGTCCGGGCCGGGCAGTAGCACGACCTCGCTGACGGTCACCGGGAAGTCCGAACCGGCCATGGCGACCGTGACCGCCCAGCGCCAGCCGCCGTAGCCGGGGTAGTTCGCCTCGAAAAGGTGGGTCGCCGCGCCACCGCTCTCCGGCTGCACCCCGACGTGCCGGCCGACCGGTTCGCGGCCGGCCTCCTCGGTCGCGGCGGCACGGGCCAGGTCGACGGCGGCGGCCAATACCTGGTCGGGTGCGGACGACGGCGGCTCGACGCCGGGAACCTCGCAGTTCGGGGAGGGTGTCACGGCTATCGATTGTGCCGCACGGCTTCTTCGGCGCCGGACCTGGCCACCCGACTACCAGGACAAGTCGCGCCCTACCCTGCGTAGTCGGGTGAATCTGTGCTCTGTCCAGGAACTGGGCGGGTATTCGGACGTGTGGACAGGTGAGTTGAGGCAGGATGGAGAGGTGATCCGCTCCGGTTCGGCCGACCAGCCGGACGACGCTCGCCGAGGTCGTCCCGGCTGGCGCGCGGGCAGCCGCAAACGGGGCACACCGCCCGAACCGCCCCCGAGCCCCGCACCGCCGGCCCGGACGCCCTACCGGCCGCAACAACCGCCGCCGTCGGCGTTCCGGCCGGAACCGCGCGCCCAACCCGCGTCTCGGCCGCCGTGGCAGTCCACGCCACCGCCGCGCCGGACCACGTACCGGCCGGACGGCTACCCACCGCCGGAACACCCGCGGGACGAGCGCCCGTTCCCACCGCCGGACTACCCGAGGGACGAACGGCGACCGCAGCCACCCCCGGCCGCACGAAACGAGACGGTGGCCGCGGAACCGCTCGTGGGTGGACCGCCCCCGACTCCGCCGGTCCCGCCGAGAAAGCTGACCGTGACGCGGGTCGCGGCGTACCGCAGCAAACAGCTCACACAGCAGGCCGTGCACGCGTTCCGGCGGGCCGCGC
Source organism: Pseudonocardiaceae bacterium (assembly GCA_036270375.1). Taxonomy (GTDB): domain Bacteria; phylum Actinomycetota; class Actinomycetes; order Mycobacteriales; family Pseudonocardiaceae; genus DATEPR01. The sequence continues at coordinate 1,893 of DATBCR010000236.1, forward strand.
AGGCGGACGGCGCGCACGAGTCCGGCCTGACGTCGCTGACCTACGCGGTGATGCTGAACTACGCGTCGTCGGCCACGATGGCCGTCGGACTGGCGAACACGCTGTTCTTCTCGGCGGCCACCGCGGAAAGCCGCGCCAAGGTCGCGATCTACCTGTTGATCACGGTGGCGCCGTTCGCGTTGATCGCGCCGGTGATCGGTCCGATGCTGGACCGGGTGCAGCACGGCAGGCGGTTCGCGCTGGCCGTGTCGTGCGTCGGGCAGGGCCTGCTGTCGGTCGTGATGGCGTTGCACCTCAACGACTGGCTGCTCTACCCGGCCGCGCTCGGCACGCTCGTGCTGTCCAAGTCGTTCGACGTGCTGAAGGCCGCTGTCACGCCCCGGGTGCTGCCGTCGGGCATCACGCTGTCCAAGACCAACGCCCGGCTCGCCGTGTTCGGGCTGGCCGCCGGGACCGTGTTCGGGGTGTTCGGCATTGGCTTCGCGAAGATGTTCGGCTCGCCAGGCGCGCTGTGGTTCACGGCGGTGCTGTGTATCGCGGATGCCTGGCTGTGCCTGCGGATCCCGGCCTGGGTCGAGGTGACCGAGGGCGAGGTGCCGGCGTCACTGCGGGCGACGCCGGGCCGGACGAAACGGCAGCCGATCGGCCGGCACGTGGTGGTCGGGTTGTGGGGCAACGGAACCATCCGGCTGCTGACCGGTTTCCTGCTGCTGTTCCCGGCATTCGTGATCAAGTCGATGGAGGAACACTCGCCCACCAAGCAACTGCTGTTGCTCGGGTTGATCGGCGGTGCGGCCGGGATCGGCAGTTTCGCCGGCAACGCCATCGGTGCCCGCCTGCACTTCGGCAAGCCGGACCAGGTGATCAACGGGTGCCTGATCGGCGCGCTGTCCGGTGCCGTGTTGGCCGCGATCACCGGCAACGTGACGACGGCCGCGATCGCCGCGCTGATCGCCGCCGTTGGCAGCGGGCTGGCCAAGATCAGTCTGGACGCGACCATCCAGAACGACCTGCCGGAGGAGTCCCGCGCGTCCGCGTTCGGCCGGTCGGAGACGATCCTGCAACTGGCGTGGGTGTTCGGCGGCGCGATGGGCGTGCTGCTGCCGGCCACGTTCTGGATCGGCTTCACCGTGGTGTCCGTGCTGATGGCGCTCGGGCTGGTACAGACCACGCTGAGCCGGCGGGGCCAGTCACTGGTGCCGGCGCTCGGCGGTTTCCGGGCGACCCTGCCGAACGTGCTTCAGCGCACCCGTGGCAGACGCGCCAACGAGGACGACGAGCCGCCCACCCGGCAGGCCACCAGGGCGATGCCGACCGAGCGGACCGACTATCCGTACGACGACGAGTACCGCGACGAGCCGTACGACGGCCAGCAGACCGACTATCCGTACGGCCCGCCGGCGCCCAGCGCGGACCGCACGTCGTAGGTTGTCGGCTGTGCGTCGCGTCGTGCTGTGTGTGGTGGCGGTTCTGGCCGGTGTCGTCGTGCTGTCCGGCTGCTCGGTGCCGGTGCCGGACGTGACCTTCTACAGCAGCGGTCACAGCGTCGCGGCGGCCCCGCTGCAGTACTGCGACGCCAAGTTGCAGCACTGCATCCCGCACGCCAACCCGCCGGTGTTCCTGACCGTCACGCCGGGCAACCCGGTGCAGGTCTCGGCGCCGGAGGAGTTCATGCGGACGCCGTGGCAGGTCGCCGCGCGCTACCGGGACGTGCGGGGCAAGGAATATGTGGTCTGCTCGACAATATTCGCGAACGGCGCCCGGCTCGCGTACACCGTGACGCCGCCGACCGGGTACCAGCTGGTGCTCGTCGAGGTGTACCAGGTCAGCGCCGTCATCGGGCTGACGGCACAGCAGCAGGTGGTGTTCGCGAACTCCGGCGTGTGGTCGCTGGTCGCAACGCCGCGGCCGGGGCAGCAGACGGAACTGCCCAAGCCGGGCGACAACCTCTGTCAGTCCACCTGAGACAGACGGCTTACGGGTCCAGCTCTTTCGCCACCGCGCGCACGACCTCGCCGATCCGCTTGGTGGTCTTGCGGTCCGGGTAGCGGCCGCGGCGAAGGTCAGGCTGCACCATGCTTTCCAGCATCTTGATCATGTCCTCGATCAGGCCGTGCAGCTCCTCGGCCGGCCGGCGACGCGCCTCAACCACCGACGGCGGCGGGTCGAGCAGCTTCACCGACAGCGCCTGCGGACCACGCCGGCCCTCGGCCATGCCGAACTCGATGCGTTGACCGGCTTTCAGCGTCTGTATGCCAGCGGGCAGCGCGGAAGCGCGGACATAGACGTCCTCGCCCCCGTCCTGGGTGACAAAGCCGAACCCTTTCTCCGCGTCATACCACTTGACCCTGCCGGTCGGCACCGCTCTCACCGTTCTCTCCTGGTAGCTCTACCGTTGCGCCGGCACCCACGACAGGGCTCCCTAGCCCGGCACAACGAACGCGCCCCGGGCGTGCCCAGGACGCGTACCCGTCAGCCTAGCGATTTAACGCGACGAAAACACGTCGCTTACCACGACCGCCACGGATCGGACCATCGAACAGTCCGCCACCTGGCCCCGGTTACCCTGATGCCGTGGCGATTTCCGCTCGTTCGTCCAGTCGTCCCGCGCGGCTCGTACTCGTCGCGGTGGTGATCTTCGGGCTCGGGCTGATCGCGTTGGCGGCCGTGTTCGCACTGTTCGTCGCCGGCCGTCACGACCTGCCGCTGTGGCTCAACGTCGCGGCCGGTGTGCTGGTGCCGCTTGGTTTGGGATTGGCCTTGGTCGGCCTGGTCCGGGAGGCGCGCGCACGTTAGAGGCTGGCGTCCTGGCGCAGCCAGTCGGCGAAGCCGGTCAGGTCTGGCAGGACGAGTTCGGCGCCGGCCGCCCGGAGTTGTCCTTCGTCACATGAGCCGGTGAGCACACCGACCGGATACACGCCTGCGGTGACCGCTCCGACCATGTCGCCGATGTGGTCGCCGACGAAGACGCTGGCGCCGTGCGCGCGCAGGGCTTCCGCCTTGCCGCCGGCCCACTGCTCGCCGACAAGGTGATCCACCCGCCAGCCGAGCGCGGCGATGTGCCGCGCCGCGTTGGGCCGGTACTTGCCGGTGATGACGAGGACCTCACCGCCGGCCGCCCGCACCGCGGCCAGCGCGGCGGACGCCCCCGGAAGTGCGACCGTGGACGGCACGACCATCCCCGGGTACAGCTCGCGGAACCGGTCGACGAGGCCGGGCACGAGGTCAGGTGGCACGCCGAAACCGGTGAGCACCATGTCCAGCGGCGGCCCGAGGTTGGCCGCGAAATACTCGCCGTCCAACGGGAAGCCGGTCTCCACGGCGAGTTGGTCGAGCACCGCGATCATGCCGGGACGTGGGTCGATCAGCGTCATGTCCAGATCGAATCCGATGGTCAGCGGCACGCTTCCCACCTTACGGAGCGGATTTCCGGCGTTCCCGGAACGCGGCCGCCTTGACCCGGTTCTGGCAGGCCGTGCCACAGAACCGGCGCGCGCCGTTGCGGGAGGTGTCGACGTAGACGCGGTCGCAGGCCGGGGCCGGGCAGACGCCGAGCCGGTCGTGCGCGGGGCTGCCGAGGACCATCGCCAGCGCGGTCGCCATCGAACCGGCCCAGCCGACCGCCCAGGCCGCGTCCTTGGCGTGGAAGTGCAGGTGCCAGGGCTGGTCATCATGCCGGGAGAGGACGGGGATGGCGGACATGACGCTGAGCAGGTCGTTCACACGGTGGCAGGCGCGATCCGGGGTCGCCGTCGTCGATGGCGACGAACACGGCGTGGAGGTCGGCCAGTTCGGTGACTTCGGCGTGCGTCGGCTGCCCCCGGGTCACGGCCTGGACCGCAGCGCGGGTCCCGTGTCAGAGCGGCGACGACCACGTGCTGGTCGCGATCCGTTGATCAGGAGCGCGGTTCCGCGCGGGGCGGATGCCGCACGGACAGCACGACCAGGTTGGCGTGCCGTCGATGTCGCGTGACATCCACGGCACTGGCGAAACAGGCCGCCGCCAGCAGGTGACGTTGCGCCTGGATCCGGTCGACACCGACCCCGGCCGGGCAGGACACCAGCACCTGGACCCCGTCCTCGCTCGGCGTCGCCCACAGGATGGCCGGCAGCCTGCCGTCCAAAGTGCACACTCTCGCCCTTGCGAATCCGGTGCGGAGGCGGTGCTGAACGATCACGACCCGAACCCTGGCCAACACGAACCTTCGCGCTCCTGGCCAGTGCCACGCCATGCTGGCCAGGCCGGCCAACAGCAGCAGAAGCCATCCCCATCCGATCGTGTGGTCAAGTTCGATCAGCGCGATGGGGAAGCCGATCGCAGCCGCGATCTCGTAGCGCCAGCGGTAGGCGGTCAGGAACACGTTCGCCCGGCGAACCCGGGTCAGGCCGAGCGCAAGTTCGGCGAGCTGGTCCCGCGCCTCCCGCCGGCTGATAGGGCTACCTTCGTTCATGGCCGGGACCTCCGAGGAACGCTTCGCTGGCTCGTCCTGCGAGGACTGAAATGAGACGGCGTCCTCGGAGGTTTCAGCCGGAGGCTCGCCATCTCGGAGGATGTCGTCCCGACG
>DATBCR010000237.1:0-12281 GCA_036270375.1 Pseudonocardiaceae bacterium
CAACTCTGTCGGTGCCCTCGGGCATGATGACGCGCGGCTCTCGATCCAACACGGTCTGTTACGAAGGGACGACCTCGACGTGCGGATGTCCACGCTGGTCAAGCTCGCCGCCATCATCGCTGCTGTCGTCATCGTCATTCAGATCGGAAGGAGCATCTCCGGCGTACGAGCCTCGCATGCGGACTCAACGGGTCCGGCGTAGCGCACGCCGACACCACCGACTGCCCCAGTCTCCGGAACGCCGCAGGCGACACCGCATGGGCGGCCCAGCAGCAACAGCGGCTGGCAGGAAACACGGTGACCACCGGCCTGCTCTACACCACGAACAGCACCGACCCCAACCCGCCGATCAGCTCCGGCGAGACCGGACATGCATTCGACATCGCGAAGCAGTACCTACAGCCATATGCTGGCAAACAGATCATCGACCGGCCACCCGGTCATCAGGCCGCCGGGCACGTAGAGGCCAAGGCGACCGCTTAGATGCGCGAGGCCAACATGAAGTTCGGCGTCCTGGTGATCAACAAGTCGCCGTGTACCTATGCTTCGGGCGTCGGGTGCGGCGTGGCCATGACCTTGATTCTGCCGGCCGGGAGCACCATCGTCGTATGGTGGCCAGGAGGTCACAAGACATTCGATGGAACGGCGGAGCAGTGATCGAAGCGCGCATCGGCGGCGACGGCATCACCGCCGACCACCTCTCCGCAACCACGCCGGCCGAGAAAGTCGCGATGATCGACCAGTGGCTTGCCGGGCACGACGTGATGTTCATGGAGGTCAAGCGTGACGATCCGCGATCCTGGGAGGAGCGGCGGGAGCGGGATCAAGTGGTCGAGTTCATGCGCATCGGTATAGCGGGCGACCACGCCGCCGCAGAGTACGTGCGAAACGACCTCACCTCGACCGACCGCACCATCTACGCGACCTTCAACGCGACCCCGCCGTCCGCCGATCCGCGCGTCCCGTACGGCTACGGCCACAACTTTCCAGCAGACACAGTGGTTTCACTGGCCGAAGTACGGCAATTGATGATCGACTTCGCGGTGACCGGCGAATGGTCGAGTGCCGCACCGTGGCACTCCCACGAGTACCTGCTCGCCTGACCAGCCCGATCGTCGGTGCTGCCGGCCAACTACCCGGCAGCACCCCCACCACGGACGTCACCAACTCCGAGACGTCGCATAGGAATGTGACGTGATCGGCTCCGCGTTCTCCGGCCGCTGATACACCGACTGCACGGCCACCCGCCCCGGTCCGATCAGTCGCAACCACATGCTCCGGTAGTTGAACCGCCGCCACGTGAACAGCCCCTGCGAGTGCGGGTACTCCAGGTGCAGGTGCATGTTCACCGACAGGTCCCGGTACAGCAGCGCACTCGGCTGCACCAACAACGTCTCCCGAGGCGCCAGGTCACGCACGAACGTGTTGCCCGGCGAGTGCAGCAGCAACCGCCCGGGCGCACCCTGCGCACCGAAGATGTCGCCGTACATCCCCATCGGGTAGTGCGTCTCGCGCTCGTCGCCGGAACCCGTGACGTACCAGACCGGCGAGGACTCCCAGCTGTACTTGACGTTTCCGGTCGCGGCGAGGAACCGGTGCTCCCGCACCCAGATCCGCTGTCCGTGCTCCAACGGCAGCACGACGAGATCACCGGCGTGGTTGTCGGCCAGCGCGATGTGCCCCGGACCCCGGCCCTCCACCATGATCAGCGGCAGCCCGGACATCATCCGGTTCCACCCGCCGGCAAGACTCATGTTGGTCAGGTTGGCGTTCGGGTCCGCCCACAGCAGCGAGTGGTGCGAAAAATAGATGTAGTCGTCGCCGGTCAGCGCGAAGTCCGCGACCGGCACGTACGTGCCCTCGATCTGCAGCCGGGACTGGCCGAACTGGATCCGCGCCATGTCCTTCGTCGCGGGCTGCTTCTGCCAGCCGGACCGGCTCACGTGCGCCCGCACGTCGATCGGCGCGCCGCAGCGTGGGCAGGCCGTGGCGGTCGGGTCGCTGAGCTGCCGGCAGTACCGGCAGTGGAAGGCCTCTGCGCCTTGCGATGTCATCGCGCCCTCACTCGGAGTGGTGGTGGACGTACATCGACTGGATGCCGACGCGACCCGGCCCGGTCATCTCGGCCAGGTACATGCCGTGCCGCATCAGGCCCGTCTTCAGCTTCTGCTGCACGGCCTGCATCTGCACCGTCGAGTCCTTGTACAGGAAACCGCCCGGCTCGACGAGGATCTTCTCGCCCGGCCGCAGCACCCGCTCGAACACGTTTCCATAGCCGTGCAACAACAACAGTCCCGGCGTGCCGGCCGTGATGAACCGGTCCATGAACATGCCGCCACCCCCGTGCAGCACGTTCGCGAGGCCCTTGATGCGGACGAACGAGTAGTTGATGTTGCCGGACGCGACGAGGAACGCGTGCTCCCGCACGTCCAGTTCCATCCCGGGGTGCAGCGGCAGCACGACAAGCTCGCCCGGCGCGTCCCGGGAGAACGCGACCCTCCCCGGCCCCTGCGCGACGGTCACCACGAACGGCATCCCGCCGAGCACCCGCTTGAACCCGCCGCCGGTGCTCAGCGCGGAGATCGGCGCGTGCTCGTCCTTCCACAACATCACGTGGTGCTCGAAGAACACCGCGTCGCCCTGCGACAGGCTGATCTCCGCAACCGGCACCAGCTCGCCCTCGACCTGGCAGGTACTGTTGGAGAAGCGGAATTCGGTCATGTCGCGCAGGCGCGGCGCCTCCCGCCAGCCCGAGTCGGAGACCCGGTCACGTTCGTCCAGCGGTGCCCCACACGTCAGGCAGCTCAGGGTGCCCGGTGGATTCTGGCCACGACACCAGTGGCATTCGATCCGGTCCACAGCGTTCTCCCATTCACGACAGGGCCCCAACCGGCCCGCTTGGATCAGGTAGAAACTAGCAGCGTGGCTGCCCTGTAGTGCGGAGTTCGCCATACGTGGCGCGGGTCCCGGGTAAGGTCGGTCGTCAAACGGGAGGTCGTGGAGGCAACGGTGGCACTGTTCAGTCGAGAATTCATCGCGGTACCGGACGACCGAAAGGGACAACTGGTCTACAAGTGGCCGGACGTCAACATCCGCCGGTTCACCAGGGCCATCGTCAACGCCGACGAAGTGGCGCTGTTCGTGAACACCGGGCAGGTCGTGCAGACCATGGGTCCGGGCCGCCACCAGATCGACGCCAACGAGCTGCCGGGGCTCGGCGCCCTGATCGACATGGCCACCGGGGGCAACGCGTACCGGGCCGAGCTGTACTTCGTCGGCAGCCGTGAGTACACCGGCTTCACCTTCGGCGGCCGGATCGACGACGTGCAGGACAAGCAGACCGGGCTGATCGTGACGCTGCGGGTGTTCGGCGACTACGCGCTGCGCGTCGTCGACCCGATCCGGTTGATCACCAACCTGCTGTCCACTGTCGACGTCACGGACAACGAGCGGGTCAGCAGCTGGGCGAGCGACCAACTGCTGAAGGTGATGCGGTCGGACATCACGAACCAGATCGTGCGCAACAGCTGGCCGATCCTCGGTCTCTCCGCCTACACGCCGGAGATCGAGCAGACCGTGATCACAAGGGCCAACGAGCAGTTGGCCGCGTACGGCATCGCGATGACCCGGATGGGCAACTTCGACATCAACCTGGCGCCGGAGGACGCGGCACAGCTCAAGACGTTGGCCAAGGACACCAGCTACTCCCGGCTCGCGGGCGGGTTCAACCAATACGCGGCCGGCGAGATGGCGTTGGGCGCCGGGCAGGGCATGGCACAGGGCGGCGGCGCGGTCGGCGGCGCGTTCCTCGCGGCCGGGCTCGGCATGGGTGGCCAGGCGGTGGCCCAGCCGGGCCTGCCGGCCGCCGCACCGCCGCCGGGCGGGTTCGCCGGTGGTCCGCCCGGTGGGTACGCCGGTCCGCCGCCGGCCGGGTACCCGGCGCAGGAAGGCCAGCAGGGCCAGTTGCCGGCCGGTGCCGTGCCGGTCGAGCAGGCACCGGTTGGCACGCCCGGGATCGCTTGTGGCACCTGCAATGTGATGAATCCGGCCGGGGCGAAGTTCTGCATGGGATGTGGGCAGCCGGTGGTCGCGCCCGCCGTGCACTGCACCGGGTGCGGCACGGAACTTCCTACTGGGGCACGGTTCTGCAGTTCGTGCGGGACGGCGGTCGGCTGAGGTCGGCTGAAACGTTCATCGGTGGATGTCGCGCGGTGTTCCTTCGCCGCGACATCCACCGATGCTGTGTCCGGTCAGTGCGCGGCCACTACCTGGTGCACCGATGCCAGGCCGGGCGGCGCCGTCGCGATGGCCCGCTGGATGGCCGCCACCAGTTCCAGCGCGGTCTCCTCGGTCAGCTCGACGGCGACGCGGGCGGACGGGCCGATGGCCGGGTTGATGAAGTCGATGTTGAGCGTGTGGCCGTACTGCGCGTGCACCGGATGGTCCACGTAAACGGTGGCGTGGCTCACGTCGAACCAGCCGCCCGCGCCCTTGCCGCTGCCGTCCGTCTCGATCTTCTCGGTCCGGTACGTGCACATGGGGATCTCCTCTTTGCTTATGGCTCGGTCAGCTCGCCAGGTGCTTGCCGTAGAAGTCGACGACGAGCTGCCAGCCTGCGGTCGCGGCATCCGGGCGGTAGCTCGGCCGGTTCGTGGCGAAGAACGCGTGGCCCGCGCCGTCGAAGGTGTGGAACTCGTGCGCTTTGCCGAGCCGGTCGAGTTCGGCGGACAGTACGGCGGTCTCCTCCGGTCCCGGGTAGCTGTCGTCCGCGCCGAACAGGCCGAGCAGCGGGCAGGACAGCCGGTCCGCCATGCCGATCAGCGGCGTCGCCTTCATCCCGACGCCTTCCGGCACCTCGTTGACGACGAACGCGCCGTAGCAGTCCACTGCGGCGTCGATCCGCAGGGAGCAGGCGGACAGGAAGGTCTGTCGGCCGCCGGAGCAGAAGCCGATGACACCGATCTTGCCGTTGGCGTGTTCGAGGGAGTTGAGGTACTTGGCGCCGCCGTCCACGTCGCCGACGAGTCGTTCGTCCGGCACGCCGCCGAGCGCCCGCACAGCGGCGGCCGCGTCGTCCGGGCTGGCACCGGGGGCTTCACGGGTGTAGAGGTTCGGACAGATCGCCGCGAAGCCGTCGGCGGCGAACCGGCGGGTGATCTCCTTCGTCTGCGGGTCGTAGCCGGGCAGGTGGTGGATCACGACCACGCCGCCGCGTGGGGTGTCCGCGAGCGGGCGGGCGAGATAGGCCTCGATCTCGTCGCCACCGTGACCGGTGATGGTGACGGTCCGAGCCTCGATCGCATCGCTCATATTGTGCTCCTTTTCTTTTCCAGCAACGGTTCCTGTCGGGATCAGCCTAGGTGGGTCGATCGTTTCGCGGCCGTTGGCTCTCTAGATCGGGAAGCATAGCGGGGCGTTCGTTCCGTTTCGGTGCGGCCTCGCGCGACTGATCCAGAGGGTCGGCTGCACTGGGCACACTATTAGCCACGGACGGTGATGCATACCAATCAGTCGGATAAACAAATCACACCTTCAGGCCGCGTGACCTGCTGTTTTGTCACGGGCGGAGGTCGCCCAACCGGGTTTCCACCAGTCATGTCCCCTGATCGTGCTGCCACCGGTACAGGGTCGGCGGTATGGGCGTAGACTCGGTCCCGCTCGCTCGGAATCAGACGAGGTGTCCCGAAACACATGGCCCCGTGGCCACGAGTTCGGTCGACCCCCACTGGTTCGCGCGAGTGACCCGCTCAACTGGATTCCGTCAGCGTGTAAGGCGGACGGTGGCGTGCGGGTACACGGACACCGGAAGTTCAACTGAATGACAGGGAGCCAACGGACTCGCTTCAGCTCGTCGCACCACATTGGCTGATGACAATCCTTTTCACCACCCGTTTTGGGGAGCTTTTCGACATGGACGTGCTTGTTCCGGACTGGTCCGAATGGACCGCGCTCAAGGTGTGCGAAGTACGACCGTCGCTGGTCAGCTCAGCTCGGGTCGGCCAGCCGGCCGGGTTGATGCGTGGCGCTGGATTCCACGCCGCACCGGCCACCGCGATCCGCGTGCTGGGCCCGATCGTGCGGCAGGACGAGCCCACACCAGAGGACGAGGCCGCCCCGGTCGACTGACCACCGTCCGTCCGCCGATGGGTCGGCGAGCAGTTGGCCGGCACCCAACCAGGGGTACGGCTCGGCGTACGAACGCACTACATCTGGACCGGTCCGTCGGCGCGGCATCCGCGGCCACGGACCGGCCGGGTCCGGCACACCCCATCGCCGCCGGCGTGGGGGCTAGTCGTCGAGGCGGATTATCTGGCGCATCTTGTTCGTCGCGTCCAGCGCTGCCACCTTGTACGACTCGGCAAGTGTCGGGTAATTGAATACCGCGTCAACCAGGTAGTCGACCGTCCCCCCGCAGCCCATCACGGCCTGTCCGATGTGGACCAGTTCGGTGGCACCCGTCCCGAATACGTGCACCCCGAGCAGTGACCGGTCCTCCGGCGACACCAATAGCTTCAACACTCCGTACGAATCCCCGATAATCTGGCCCCGCGCCAATTCCCGATACCGCGAAACCCCGACCTCGAACGGAATCCGCTCCGCCGTGAGCTGATCCTCCGTTTTCCCGATGAAACTGATCTCGGGAATCGTGTAGATCCCGATCGGCTGCTGCGCTGACATGGCCTGCACCGGCTCGCCGCACGCGTGGTACGCCGCCAGCCGCCCCTGCTCCATCGACGTGGCCGCCAACGCCGGAAAACCGATGACGTCACCGACGGCGTAGATGTGCGGTTTCTCGGTCCGGAAGAACGAGTCCACCGGCACCCGCCCGCGTTTGTCCGCCGTCAACCCCGCGTTCGACAACCCAAGGCTGTCCGTCATTCCCTGCCGCCCGTCCGAATACATCACCACCTCGGCCGGAATCTTCTTGCCGCTCTCCAGCACCGCGATCGCGCCGTGCGTGTGCCGCTCGACCGCCGCGACCGTCTCCCGGAACCGGAACGTCACCGCGAGATCCCGCAGGTGGTACTTCAGCGCCTCGACCACCTCGACGTCACAGAAGTCCAGCATCCGCTCGCGCGCCTCGACCACCGTCACCTTGCAGCCCAACGCCGCGAACATCGACGCGTACTCGATCCCGATCACCCCGGCACCGACCACGATCATCGACTGCGGAACCCGTTCCAGCGCAAGGATTCCGTCCGAGTCGATAATGGTCTTCTCATCGAAGTCCACTGTAGACGGACGCGCCGGCTGCGTCCCGGTCGCGATCACGATCCGGTCCGCCGTCACCTTCGTCTCGCGTCCGGTGCCGTCCAGCACCTCGATCGTGTGGTCGTCGAGGAACCGCCCCATGCCGGACAGCATCGCGACATGGTTGCGGGCCAACTGGCTGCGGATGACCTCGATCTCCCTGCCGATCACGTGCCGCGTGCGGCTCAACAGGTCGGTGACGGTGATGTCCTCCTTGACCCGGTAACTGGCCCCGTACATCTCCCGCTGGTTCAGCCCGGTGAGGTAGAGGACGGCCTCGCGCAACGTCTTGGACGGGATGGTGCCGGTGTTGATGCACACGCCGCCGATCATGTCCCGCCGCTCGACCACCGCGGCCCGCTTGCCGAGCTTGGCCGTGGCGATCGCGGCCTTCTGTCCACCGGGGCCGGACCCCAGGACCAGCACGTCGAAGTCATACACGCGGTCAGTGTGCCAGTGAATCCCGGGTACGCTCCGACGGTGGCCGAAACCGCCGGGGATGTCCGACCGCTGTCCGAATGGGGACACATGCGGACGGTCTGCCACGGCTGCCGAGGCGTGATGTACGAAACCGGCAACGACGCCGACGGCGTCACCGTGATGCGCCCGGTGGTCGTGCCCGGCGACGGCACCGTGACCCGGATGGTCACCGCGGCCGGCGAGTCCGGCGAGACACCGGTGACCCTGCCCTGCTCGGTCTGCGGCGACTCCGACACGCCGGGCTGGGTATCGGAGTTCGTACCACCGATGTGAGCGCCGGACGCCGTGAATGCTCCGAATGTCCGGACGGCCGTCGGACCCGCGTGCCACCCTTGACCCATGGGCGACGAGAACCACCTTGACCACGGCTCAGCGCAACGGCTCGCGACCGCGCTGAGCACCCTGCTGGAGACAACGCGCGAACTGGTCACGTCCGAGGCCGGCTCGGCGCTGGTGCAGATGGTGACCCGACACATCGGCTGCCCGCTGGCACAGGTGCCGAACGTGGCGATCGCCTTCGGCGCATGGGAACACGTGAACGTGCAGCGTGGCGTGGACGCCTATCTTGCGGCACACAGCCCGGACGCCACGTGGTTCGGCATCGCGGGTGGTGGGCGCTCGCACCAGGACGTGATCGACATGCTCACGACGGCCGGCCAGTCCAACGCGTTCCAGTTGGGCGCGGTGGACTACGCGACGGTGGCGACCGGACCGGACTCGGTGACGGAGGCGGTGCAGTTGGGTCTGGTCGCGACCGTGTCCCCTACCGGTGCCCCGGTGGTGATCACGGTCCGCGGCCCGTCCGAGTTCCATGGTCCGCACCTGCAGGCGAAACTCCAGATCCTGGCCGCCGACCGCGCGACCGCGACCGCCACCCGCGACGAGGTGGAGCGCCTGATGCGCCGACACGACGCGTTTCGGGGCGCGATCCTGCAGTTCGACGTCAGCGACCAGCGCGGAAATGAGCTGATCTCGTTCCTGCCGCGGCCGGAACTGACCGCGGCACAGGTCGTACTGCCGGCCGGCGTGTTGGAGACGTTGGAGCGACATGTGGTGCGCGGCGCCGAGTACAACGCCCGACTGGTCGCGCTCGGCCAGCACCTCAAGCGGGGCCTGCTGCTGTACGGCCCGCCCGGCACCGGCAAGACGCATACGGTGCGGTACTTGATATCCAGGCTCACGGACGCGACCGTTGTTGTGTTGTCCGGCAGAGCGCTGCGGTTACTGCCGGCAGCGTCCGCGTTGGTCAGAAGACTGCAACCGGCCGTGCTGGTGATCGAGGACGTCGACCTGATAGCCCAGGAAAGACGTGGCCCAGAAGGCACCAACCCACTGCTGTTCGAACTGTTGAACCGAATAGACGGCGTAGACGCGGACGCGGACGTGACGTTCGTGCTGACAACGAACCGGGTGGAGGTGTTGGAGCAGGCGCTGGTGGACCGCCCAGGCCGGGTAGACCTGGCAGTGGAGATCCCCAAGCCGGACACGACAGAGCGCACGCGGCTGCTTCGGTTGTATACCAAGGATGTAGCCCTGGACCTACCCGACCCGACCGACCTGGTGGCCGCGATGGAGGGCGTAACGGCATCATTCGTGCGGGAGTTGGTGCGCAGAGCGGTACTGGCCCAACTCGACCACACGACCAACGGCGACAGTGTCACATTGACCGGCACCGTCCTGCACCAGGCCCTCACGGAGCTGAGCTCAGAACGCCACGCGGTGACAAGCCGCATCCTTGGCGGCTCATGACGCTACTGGTCGGTGTTGCCCTGCTGCTCCGCGAGGAACCGTTCGAACTCGCTGCCCAGTTCTTCCGCGGTCGGCATGCGGTCGAAGCCCTCGGCAAGGAGGCTGCCCCGGCCGGCACCTTCCGCGAAGCGGTCGTATTGCTCCTCAAGCGCGCGGACCACGTCCCCGACCTCGTCTGAGCCGTTGACCTGGCGGTTGATCTCGATGTCGGCCCGGTTCGCGGCGGCGCGCAGTGCGTCGTCCGGGAAGTGGAGGTCGGTCACCCTCGCCACCGCGCCCAGCAGGACGACGGCCGCCGCCGGGTAGCTCGCCTGGGCCAGGTAGTGCGGCACGTGGGCCGCGAAGCCGACCGCGTCGTGGCCGGCCTCGCCGAGCCGGAACTCCAGCAGGGCACTGATGCTTCCCGGCACCTGCAGGCGATTCAGCACGGGCTGGAAATCGCCCACCAGCTCAGCACGCGTGGCATGACCGGTGACACCGAGGGGGCGCGTGTGGGGAACACCCATCGGGATGCCGTGCATACCGACGGTAAGACGGATCCCCCACCGCTCGTTCAACGTCCGCACGGCCGCCGCGAACCGCTCCCACTCGTGGTCCGGCTCCGGGCCCGTGAACAGCAGGAACGGCGGGCCCTCCGGATCGTGCATCAGGTGCACCACGAGCTCGGGCGCCTGGTACTCGGCCCAGTGGTCCGTCACGTACGTCATCATCGGCCGCTTGGACCGGTAGTCGATCAACCGGTCGACGTCGAACCGCGCGATCACACGGTGTTCGAACGTGTTGAGCAGGTGCTCCGCGGTCAGGCGCCCGGCCGATCCGGCGTCCATGAAGCCCTCGAAATGGTGCAGGAGCACCGCCCCGGTCAGGTCCGGGACGTCGGAGTCCACCTCGTACAGCTCCTCCGGGTCCAGCACCACAGCCTCCGATCGCAGGTCACGCGCTTCTACCTCACTGGTCAACGCACGACGTCCGCGAAACCATTCCATCCAGCGCGACAGCCCCACCAGGCCAAGCATAGTGCCGCTGTCCGGAACGCGCGGAAAACAGCTCCGGGACACGCGTCGACAACGGCCTGATCTGCCCGAATCGCGATGGCCCCGCCAAGTCGTCCGGCTACTGTCGATCTTTTGGCACGGCTCTCCGAAGGGCAGCGGCATGGCGGATCGCGTCCGCGTCCGGTTCGACGGCGACGGATCCGGCGTCGAGGAACTGACCTGGGGCCAACGCGAAATCTGGCGGTCCATCCGCGGCCGCGAATCGTCGGTGATCATCGGTGATGTCGTGGCGCTGCCGGACGGCAGCACGGTCGACGACATGGCGGCCACGCTGCGGTCCGCGATGAGCCGGCACCAGTCGTTGCGCACCCCGGCTACGGTTCGACGCCCTCGGCCGCCCGCACCAGGACGTGGCCGCGTCCGGCGAAACGTCGCTGGACGTCGTCGACGCCGCCGGGCAGGAACCGGCCGTCGTCGCCGAACAGGTCCGCCAGCGTTACCAGCTCACCGATTTCGACTACAAGCGCGACTGGCCGATGCGCATGGCCGTGGTGGTCCGCGACGCCCGCCCGACCCACCTCGTCGTCGCCTACAGCCACCTGGCGATCGACGCGCACGGCATCGAGGCGTTGGCCGCCGACCTCACCGGCACGAACGGCCGACCGGCGGCCATGACCGCCGTCCAACCGCTCGCGCTGGCGCGACAGCAGCGCACGCCGGCCGCGCTCCGCCAGAGCCGCGCGTCCGTCCGCTACTGGGAACGGCTGCTCCGCGCCCTGCCACCGCACCAGCACGCGACCTCGACCGACCCGAGAACGCCGCGTTACTGGCAACTGGCCTACACCTCCCCCGCCGCCTACCGGGCCGTCCTCACCGTCGCGGCACGCACCGGCGCGCATCCGGGACCGGTGCGGCTCGCGGCGTTCGCGGTGGCGTTGGCGCGGGTCACCGGTGACCGCATGGTGGTGGTGCAAACGTTGGTGCACAACCGTTTCCGGCCGGGCTTCACCGGCTCGGTGAGCATGCTGACGCAGCCGGGTCTGTGCGTGATCGACGTCGGGAACAGCACGTTCGACGAGGTGGTCGACCGCGCGTGGCAGGCGACCACGCGCGCCGGCAAGCACGCGTACTACGACCCGGAACAGCTCGACGAAATGCTCGCGGCCGTGGCCAGGGACCGCGACGACATCGACATCTCGTGCTCCTACAACGATCGCGGCCGACACGTGCCCCGCCCGGCTGCGGACCGCGCACCGAACCGGGCGGACGTGCTGGCCGTCCTGCCGCGCAGCACAATGCGCTGGGCACACCGGTTCGACGGCTACGACCGGACCGTCGTGATCCACGTCAACGACGTGCCGGACGCCCTCGATTGCCTGATCTGCGTGGACACCCACCGCATCGCGCCTGCACAGTTGGTGGCGCTGGCCAGGGGTATCGAGGCGGTGCTGGTGGCCGCGGCCCTCGATCCGGCCGCGCCGACGGGTGTGCCTGCGCACAGCGGGAACACCCCAGGCGCCGGCCGTCCGATCACCTGGCCGGCGGCCCGGGACTAGCGGCTGTCACCACATCGAGCGTGATGGTGAAGCACGCGCCGCCTTCCGGGGCCGGGCCGGCCTGGATGGTGCCGCCCATCCTGGTCACCAGGCCGTGTGCCAGCGCGAGTCCGACGCCGGTGCCGACGGGCCGGTTGTGCTGGTACCGGCCGTGCAGCACGCCACGCTGGAACGCGACCTGGTAGTCGGCGTCGGCGAGGCCAGGGCCGCCGTCGCGCACGCGTAGCACGGCTCGACCGGACGCCGTCTC
>DATBCR010000238.1:0-5840 GCA_036270375.1 Pseudonocardiaceae bacterium
GCAAGCGCCCGGTGGGATGCCGATCCCCCTGGTATCCGCATCCCACCGGGGCCGGTCAACGTCGACCGGCGGTGCCCCAAGATCACCGGCACCCGCCGCCGGGGGCGGCCTACCCATCTTAAGGCCGCCCCGGACGGCGTATGCCGCGACCAGGGATGAGCTTGCCGGTCGGTCATGCGCAGGGGCAGCGTGAACACCCCTGGTCAGCAGTGCGTAGTGCTACGGAATTCGCACTGCCGAGCAGGGTGGTGACGTGGCACACACAGGGGTATGACGCGGGTTCGGCGAAATTCAGCCGGCTGCGGCGAGCACCGCCGATTCGATGTGTCTGCGCTGGTCGGCGGACAGCGTGTCGGCGCCGACGGTGGTGAGGCAGAACGCGCCGACGACCGTGGCTCCCGGCGTGGCCAGCCGTGCCCAGCGGACGTCGGCCTTGCCGGCTTCGAGGGCGGACGCGACCCGGTAGAGCAGGCCGATCCGGTCGCTGGCGCGCAGTTCGAGCACGATGGCGCCGGTGGCCTCGTCGTCGAACCAGAGCACGCGTGGTCGCGCTGCGTCGCCGGTGGTGCGGGCGTAGTCGCGTTCCTTGGCGTCCAGGCGGGCGGCCAGCGGCAGCGAACCGTCCACCGCCCGACCGAGCTGTTCGCGCAGCAGGGCCTGGTCGGGCAGTTCGCCGAACCGGGGCGACACCCGGAACACGTCCACCGCGACACCGCCGTGGCTGCCCATGGTCGCGGCGTGCACGTCGAGCGAGTTCAGCGCGAGCACGCCGGCCGCGCGGGCCAGCAGCCCGGCCCGGTCCGGCGCGACGATGGTGACGGTGGCGGCCTGCGCGGCGCCAGACAGCAGGACGCCCGGCCGGCCGGACACGGCGACCGATTCGGCCAGTGCGCGCTGCTCGGCGTTCAGCGGTTCCGGTCCCGGTGGCGGCTCGCCGGCCAGCGCGGCGCGGGTGCCCTCGACGAGTTCGGCCACCAGGGATGCCCGCCACGGCGTCCAGACGCCCGGTCCGGTGGCCTTGCTGTCCGCCTCGGTCAGGGCCGCCAGTAGGTCCAGCAGTACGCGGTCGCCGTTCAGTGTTTCGGCGATGCGCGACACGGTGGCCGGGTCGGTCACGTCACGCCGGGTGGCGGTGTGCGGGAGGAGCAGGTGGTGGCGGACCATCGCGGACAGCGTCGCCACGTCGGCTTCCGGCAGGCCGATCCGTTCGCCGATCCGGGCGGCCAGCGCGGCGCCGACGACCGAGTGGTCGGTGTCCCTGCCCTTGCCGATGTCGTGCAGCAGTGCGCCCAGCAGTAGCAGGTCCGGGCGGGACACCGTGGTGGCCAGCGACGCGGCCCGTACGGTGGTCTGGACCAGGTGGCGGTCGACGGTCCACAGGTGGATGGAGTCGCGGGGCGGCAGGTCGCGTACCATGCCCCATTCCGGGAACAGTCGGCCCCAGAGCCCGGTGCGGTCGAACGCCTCGACCACGTCGATCAGGCCCGGACCGACCGCGAGCAGGCGCAGCAGCGCGTCCAGAGCCGCGGCGGGCCAAGGCTTGCGCAGTTCCGGGGCACGGTCGGCGAGGCGGGTCATGGTGCCGGCGGCAACCGGGGCGTTCGCGCGTGCGGCGGCCGCGGCCAGCCGGAGCATCAGGGCGGAATCGCGGGCCGGGTCGGCGTCGCGGGCCAGGGTGACCTCGGTGCCGTGCAACACAACGCCTTCGGCCAGCGGGCGACGCACCGGGGTCCGGCGCAGACCGACGATGGCGCGCCGGGTGGTGCCGGCGCGAACGGTGCGGACGGCGACGTCGAAGGCGTAGCTGACGGACCGGCCGGCCGAGGACAGCGCGCCGGCCAGTGCGAACCGGTCGGCCATGCCGAGCGCGGACGCCACCTCGTCGCCGTCCTGCGCCCGCACGACATCCCGTGCGCGGCCGACCACCCGGCGCAGTTCGGTGCGCACGTCGAGCAGGAGTTCCTTTGCCTGCAACAGTTCCGCGCCCGGCCGGTCGATAAGCTGGGCGGCGGCGAGCGCGTCGAGCAGGTGCAGGTCGCGCAGGCCGCCCCGACCGTGTTTGACGTCCGGTTCGGCGCGCTGGGCCACTTCGCCGCTGCGGGTCCAGCGCTCGGCCGCCGCCGAGACAAGGCCGTCCAGCCGGTTGCGGGCCGACGCTCGCCATGCCTGCCGCGCCGAGCTTGACAACCGGTTGGCCACCTCGGGATCGCCGGCCAGGAAACGGAGTTCCAGCAGACCGAGCGCGGCCCGCAGGTCGTCCGCGGCCACCCGCAGCGACTCGCGGACCGTGCGCACCGAATGGTCGAGGCCGATGCCGGCGTTCCACAGTGGATACCAGAGCAGTTCGGCGACAGTGCCCACCTGGTTGGTCGCCGTGCCCTCGTAGACGAGGACGAGATCGAGATCGGAGTACGGCACCAGGTCCCGGCGGCCGAGGGCGCCGACCGCGACCAACGCGGTGCCGCCGACGTTCGTCAGGCCGGCCGTCGTTGCATGGCCGGCGAGCCAGAAGTCGTGCAGGTCGACCAACGCCGCACGAAGGTCGGCACCGGTGAGCCGGCGCCGACCCGCGTGCGGGTTGATCAGCAGGTCCCGCGCCAGGAGCAGGTCCTCCGCGGACTGTCCTGGCGGCGACTGCCCGGAATTCATGAACCCACCTCGCTGGCGCTCGGCGGTCTCACGACCAGGGATCGCTGTGACATTGTGACTTCGCAAGCTCAGTCACAGGGCGTCGACACCCCGCTCGCCGGTGCGCACGCGCACCACCGTGTCCACCGGGGTGACCCAGACCTTGCCGTCACCGATCCGGCCGGTGCGCGCCGCGGTGACCACCGCGTCCACCGTCCGGTCCGCGACCTCGTCCTCGACCAGCACCTCGATCCGCAGCTTGGCCACGAAGTCGACCTGGTACTCGGCGCCCCGGTAGACCTCGGTGTGGCCCTTCTGCCGGCCGTAGCCTCGGACCTCGCTCACCGTCATGCCGAGCAGGCCGAGCTGTTCCAGCGCGGCCTTCACGTCGTCCAGCGTGAACGGCTTGACGATCGCGGTGACCAGTTTCATGACAGGCTTCCCTTCCCAGCTGCCGCGGCGGTGGCGGGCACGGGTGGTGGCGGCGCCGAGACCGACGTCCGGGTGCCGGTCGGCCCGGTGAACTCGTAGGCGCTCTCCGCGTGCTCGGCCTCGTCGATGCCGCTGATCTCGGCCTCGGCGCTGACCCGGAATCCGATCGTCTTGTTGATGATCCAGCCGATGATGAACGCGAACACGAAGGAATACACCAACACCGATCCGGCCGCGACCGCCTGTCGCCACATCTGGTTCCATCCGCCGCCGTGGAACAGGCCGTTGCCGCCACCGGACGGGTTGACCGACGCGTCCGCGAAGAAGCCGATCAGCAGGGTGCCGACGATGCCGCCGAACAGGTGCACGCCGACCACGTCGAGCGAGTCGTCGAAACCGAGCTTGTACTTCAGGCCGACCGCTAGGGCACAGATCACGCCGGCCGCGATGCCGATCACCAAGGCGCCCATGGGATCCACGTAACCGCACGCCGGGGTGATCGCGACGAGCCCCGCAATCGCACCGGACGCGGCACCGAGAGTCGTCGGCTTCCCGTCCCGGAACTGTTCGACCACGATCCAGCCGAGCAGCGCGGCACCGGTGGCGATGGTGGTGGTGGTGAACGCGACCGACGCGAGATCGCCTGCGGCCAGCGCGGAACCGGCGTTGAAGCCGTACCAGCCGAACCACAGCAGCGCCGCGCCGAGCAGCACGTGCGGCACGTTGTGCGGCCGGGCCACGTTCTTCGGCCAGCCCTTGCGCTTGCCGAGCACCAGTGCCAGTGCGAGCCCGGCGGCACCGGCGTTGATGTGCACCGCCGTACCGCCCGCGAAGTCGAATGCCTTGAGCTTGTTGGCGATCCAGCCACCGACGTCACTCACACCGGTGAAGCCGTCGAACGAGAACACCCAGTGCGCCACCGGGAAGTACACGATCGTCACCCACACGGAGACGAACAGCACCCACGACCAGAACTTCGTCCGGTCCGCGATGGAACCGGAGATCAGCGCCGGGGTGATGACGGCGAACATCAACTGGAACATCACGAAGGACAATGTCGGGATCTGGTCGCCCTTCGGTCCGGCCAGCGTGCCCTGGGTGTGCGATAGAAAGGCGTTGTGCAGACCGCCGACGATGCGGCCGAACCAGCCGCCGCCGTACGCGCCGTCGCCGAACGATTCGCTGTAGCCGTAGACCAGCCACAGCACGCCGACTACGCCGAGCGTGATGAAGTTCATCATGAGCATGTTCAGCACACTCTTGGAACTCACCATGCCGCCGTAGAAGAACGCGAGCCCGGGGGTCATCAGCATGACCAGCGCGGCGCTGGCCAGCACCCAGGCAGTATCTCCAGGGTTCACGTCGTCCTCCTGTCCTTCACCGAGTTGGCGGCAAGCATCGGGACGCGCTGTTTCACTCGGATGCGTGAAAGGTTTCGTCGCGGTGAACTGTGCGCACCCCTGTGTTACGGCCGCGTGTCCGTGATCGGTCCGCCACGTTGCGCGACCGGTTTTCGCCGGAACGGTCCGATCAGCGAGGATCGGCGGGTGTCCGGCGGGTGGAGCGAGCGATGACCGATGCGACGTTGCCGGGCGCGGTCGTCGACGCGTTGGTGTGTCCGGTATGCCGGCAGAGGCTACGGCGATCTGGATCTTCGTTGCGGTGCCTCGCCGGCCACACGTTCGATATCGCCCGACAGGGTTACGTGAACCTGCTCGCCGGCAACGCGCGGACCGGCACCGCGGACACGGCGGCGATGGTGGCCGACCGGGCCGCGTTCCTGTCCGGCGGCCACTACGCACCGCTGGCTGAGCTGGTCGCCGAGTGGGCGGCGGGCTGGGCGCCTGGGCTGGTGGTGGACGCGGGCGCGGGTGTCGGCTACTACCTGGGCGCGGTGTTGGACCGTCGGCCGGACTCGGTCGGGCTCGCGCTTGACCTGTCGCCGCTGGCGCTGCGCAGGGCCGCTCGGGCGCACGACCGGATCGGCGCGGCGGTGTGGGACGTCTGGCAGCCGTGGCCGGTGCGCGACCACGCGGCGGCGGTGCTGGTCAACGTGTTCGCACCGCGCAACGGCGCCGAGTTCCACCGCGTGCTGCGGCCGGACGGCACCCTGGTCGTGGTCACGCCGACGGCGGCGCACCTGGCCGAGCTGGGTGCCGGGATGCTGAACGTGGACCCGCGCAAGGACGAACGGCTCGCCGCCACGCTGGCCGGCTTCGAACCCGTTGCGCGGCAACGACTGGAGTATCCGTTGGCGCTGTCCGCCGAGGACGTGCGGCGGGTGGTCGGCATGGGGCCGGCCGCGTTCCACGACCGGCCGCCACCCGAAACCGGGTCGCGCCAGGTCACCGCGTCATTCCAGGTGACCGCGTATCGCGCCTAGTCGTCCGCGCCGCGCTTGGGTTTGTCGAGGCCGGCGATCAGTAGGCCGCCGATCAGGCCGAGGTTCTTCAGGAAATGCGTGCGCTGCGCGGATCTGGTCGCCGGATCGTCGTGCTCCCAGTAGGAGTGCGCGGCCAGCGTGGTCGGCACGAGGTCGGCGGCCAGCACCAGCGCGGACAGCCGGGGGAACCGGCCGAGGGCGAGACCGAGACCGGCGGCGAGCTTCAGACCGGAGTCCAGCTTGACCAGGGTGGCCGGATCGGTCGGCACCTGCTCCGGCAGTTTGTCGCCGACCCTCTTGATCGCCGCCTCCAGCAATGGCGTCGCCGTTGCCACCCGCTTGTCCGGGTTGCGCAGGGTGTCGAACCCGCTGAAGAGGAAAATGGCGGCCAGCAGCA
>DATBCR010000239.1:0-12097 GCA_036270375.1 Pseudonocardiaceae bacterium
CTGCGCACGGTCGAGCAGGCACCGGACGGCGGCATGTGGATGGCGACGTCCAACGGCGGTGACAAAGGCAGCGTTCCGCACAGCAGCAACAACATCATCTTCCACGTGACGGTGTCGTAACTCCTTCGCACGGCCGGTGTCCCGCCCTCACGCGGAGGGCGGGACACTCGCCGTGTGCGTGACGGCCGCACCGTCCGCGTAGGCCTGCGCGACGGTGGCCCGGTCGAACACCCGCCAGGTCGTCGCCGACACGATCACGGCAACCACGAAACCCACCCAGTACGGCGCCGTCAGGCCGAACCTGGTCGCGACGACACCGCCGAGCAGCGCGCCGAAACAGTTGCCGCCGGCCGCGATGAACAGGGTCGTGCTGCCGACCCGGCCCAGCATGTCCGGCGGTGTCAGCCGTTGCCGCAGTGAGCTGCCGACCATGCTCCACAGCGCGCCGTGCACCCCGAAGGCGAACAGCGCGAACCCGATCAGGTAAGCGCTGCGCGACGTGGCGAGGGCGAGGTGCATGCCGGCCTCGATGAGCAGCCCGACCCGGATCGTCCAGGTCGCCGTGAACCAGGCGATCAGCCGGTCGCCGACGACCGACCCGAGGATGCCGCCGACCGCCTCGCAGGTGAACAGCACGCCGTAGCCAACCGAACCGAGGTGCAGCCGCTCCTTCGCGATCAGGACGAGCACGGAGTTCGCGGCGAAAAGGGTGACGTTCAGCAGGCCGATCAGAACGGCCATGGTGCGCAGGATTCGTTGGTGCGCCAGCCAACGGAAGCCTTCGACCACGTCGGCCCTTATCGATCGTGGCCGCGCCGCCCGAACCGGCTCGGTCCCCGCCCCCCGGTACGCGCCGGTGACGAGTCCGATGAGGACGGCGCTCACCGCGTAGGTGCCGGCGTTGACGAAGAAGGGAATGCTGGCCGCCACGGCGAACAGCAGCCCGCCGACCGGGCCGGCGACCATCTGCTGCATCAGCACCGTGCCGCCGACGAGCCAGCCGTTCGCCCGCTCCAGCCGCGCCCGAGGCACCACCGAGGGGATCATCGCCTGGCTGGCCGAGCGGAAGACGACCTCGCCGGTGTTGACGACGAACAGTGCCACGTACAGCACGGCGATGCCGGCGTGCCCGGTCAGGACCGCCACCGCGAGCGCGCCCACCACGGCGACCCGCGACCAGTCGATCAGCACCATCAGCCGGCGCCGGTCCATCCGGTCCACGAGCACGCCGCCGGGCAACGAGAACAGCAGCCACGGCAGCCAGGACGCCGCCGACGCCGCGGCGACGACGAGCGGACTGCTGGTGCGGGACGCGATCAGCAGCGGAGCGGCGATCGTGGCCATCCCGGAGCCGAGCGCCGATGTCGTGCTCGCCGCCCACAGTTTGGCGAATCGTCCCCCGAGTCCCGCTGCGTCCCCCGCCACGCCACGCGACGTTAACAGGCCCGATGGGCGTCGGCCGGTGATTTTGCTGCCGGCGGACACCAGCGACGTTGACAGTGTCATATGACAGTGTCAGTATTGAGGCATGCACAACGACGGACCGTGGACGATCGACCAGCTCTCGGCGGTGGTCGCCGAGGCGCTTGTCGTCGACTACCCGGGCCCGCCGAGCGGCCGGATCCGGGAGGTACCCGACCGGCGCACCATCCGCTGGTACACGACGATCGGCCTGCTCGACCGGCCGGCCGCGATGCGCGGCCGAACCGCGTTGTACGACCGCCGCCATGTGCTGCAACTCGTTGCCATCAAACGACTTCAGGCCGACGGCCACACACTGGCCGAGGTGCAGCGCCAACTGGTCGGCGCGACCGACACGACACTGACCCGAATGGCCCGACTGCCGGACACAGTGCCGAACGGGCAGCCGAACGAACAGCCGGAAACCGTGCCACGGGAACGCTTCTGGGCCGCCGCCCCGAATCCGGACACCGTGCCACCCGCCGCCACCATGCCCGCCGCCACCGATCCGCCCGTCGACCGTGCCCTCGTGCACGGCGTGCGGCTCGGCGACGGCGTCACGCTCCTGCTCGCCGACGCCACCCGCGCCCCCGACGCGGCCGACCTGTCCGCCATCGAACACGCCGCCGCCCACCTGCTCGCCGTTCTCCGCGACCGCGGCCTCGACGGCCGAAGGGACTGCTCTTGACGTCCTCCCCACCGCTACAGAGTGGGGATTGCCCATCCGGCTCACGCCGGACGGTTCCTGTTTCCGTTCCCCGAAGGGAGGTTGCGACAGATGCCTTACCGACTAGCGTCGTGTAGGTCTTGTTCTGTCTCCGCAGGCTGCGACCGCCCGTCCGGCGGCCAGGATGTTCACGGCTGCGTTGACATCCCGATCGTGCACCGTATGACAAGCAGGGCAGGTCCACTCTCGGACATTCAATTCCAACCGGTCGAGCGAGTGCCCGCAGCGCGAGCATGTTTTGCTAGAGGGAAACCACCGATCGATAAAGATCACGGTGCGCCCGTACCAGGCGCCTTTGTACCGCAACATCGACTGGAACTTCGACCACGACGCATCGGAGATCGCACGGGCCAGCCTGTGATTTTTCATCATGGTGCGAACAGACAAGGCCTCGACCACCACCACTTGGTTCTCGCGGATAAGTCGGGTCGACAGCTTGTGCAACACATCGCGACGTCGATCGGCGATCTGTGCGTACACACGTGCCACCTTCCGCGCCGCCTTCGCCCGGTTGCGGGAATCCTTGACCTTGCGGGCCATGCGGCGTTGGGCACGCGCCAGGCAGGCACGCTCCCGCTTCTCGTGCTGCGGGTTGGGGATCTTCTCCCCGGTGGACAGCGTTGCCAGAGCCGTGACGCCCAGGTCGATACCAATCTCGGCGGTCGCCGCAGGAAGGTGCGGAGTGACAGTGTGGACGAGGATCGACACGTGCCATCGACCTGCCCGGTCACGGGACACCGTCACCGTCGAGGGACGAGCATCTGCTGGCAGTGGACGCGACCAGCGAATGTTCAAGGGCTCGGTCATCTTCGCCAGGGTGAGTTGACCGTGACGCCAGCGGAACGCCGAGGCGGTGTACTCCGCCGAGGCCTTACCTCGCTTGCGGGATTTGAATCTTGGATACTGCGCGCCGTGCTGGAAGAAGTTCGTGAACGCCGTTTGGAGGTGCCGGAGGCCTTGTTGCAACGGCACCGACGACACTTCGCTCAGAAACCGGAGATCCTCGGTCCGCTTCCACTCGGTCAGCAAAGCGGATGTGTCGGTGTAGCTAACCTGCCGACGGTACTGACGCCACGCGGTGGTGCGCGCTTCAAGGGCCAGGTTGTAGACCAGTCGAACGCATCCAAAGGTGCGGGACAGTTCGACCGCTTGTTCGTCGGTGGGGTAGCAGCGATACCGATATGCCCGCTTCGTTGGCGTCGTAGGCATGATGATCACATTACCCGATTTGTCGACAGCGATCAAACGGGTGTTCGACTGTCGGTCTCGGCCGTGTACGGCCCTCAATGCGGATCGACTCCTGCACAGCCTGAAGGCCCGGGTATCCGCCGATTGGAGTCTCGATGACAACGCACGTCGACCTGATGACCGCAGACGAACTGGCCCGCCACGCCGACCCGATCGACGACGCCGGCACCGGCACGCTCGGCACCGAACGCGGCAACCTGCCCATGGACGCGATCGACCTGCGGGCCAGGATCACCGGCCTGGCAACGGAAATGGAGCTGACCCAGAGCTTCCGCAACACGTTCGACGAGCCGCTGGAAGCGACCTACATCTTCCCGCTGCCCGACCGCGCCGCCGTCACCGGTCTGCGCATGACGGCCGCCGACCGTGTCATCGACGGCGTACTCAAGGAACGCGGCGAGGCACGCGCCGACTACGACCAGGCGCTCGCGGCCGGCCAGCGCACGTCGATCGCCGAGGAGGAGCGGCCCGGCGTGTTCACCATGCGGGTCGGCAACATCATGCCGGACGAGCGCGTCACGGTCCGCCTCACGCTGGCCGGCCGGCTGCCGTTCGAGGACGGCGAGGCCACGTTCCGGTTCCCGCTGGTGGTCGCCCCGCGCTACATCCCCGGCACGCCCCTGCCTGGCCACCCGGTCGGCGACGGCATCGCGTCCGACACCGACGAGGTGCCCGACGCGTCCCGCATCACGCCGCCCGTGCTGCTGCCGAACTTTCCCAACCCGGTAAGGCTTTCCGCCCAGGTCGACATCGACCCGGCCGGCCTGCCGCTCCGCCGCGTCAGCTCCAGCCTGCACGTCACCACGATCGACGAGACCGACGCGAACCGCTGCCAGGTCCGCCTTACCCCGGGCGAGCGGGTCAACCGGGACTTCATCCTGCGACTCGGGTTGGGCGCCGACGACGCCGTGGCCGGCTCCCTCGCCGTCGTCCCCGACACCGATGGCGACACGGGCACCTTCGCGCTCACCGTGCTGCCGCCGATGTCCGGCGGACCCGCGAAGCCGCGTGACGTGGTGCTCGTGCTCGACCGGTCCGGCAGCATGGACGGCTGGAAGATGGTGGCCGCCCGCCGCGCCGCCGCCCGCATCGTCGACACGTTCACGTTGGCCGACCGATTCACCGTGCTGGCGTTCGACAACGTCACTGAGACCGCGCCGGGCCTGCCGTCCGGGCTGGTGGCCGCGACCGACCGCAACCGGTTCCGCGCCATCGAGCACCTTGCCGGCCTGATCGCACGCGGTGGCACCGAACTGCGCGCACCCCTCGTACAGGCCACCGGGCTGCTCGCGACGGCGGACACGGCCCGGGAGCGGGTGATCGTGCTGGTCACCGACGGCCAGGTGGGCAACGAGGACCACATCCTGCACGACATGGCACCGCTGCTCGGCGGCATCCGAGTGCACACCGTCGGCATCGACACGGCCGTGAACGTGGCCTTCCTGCAACGGTTGGCGTCGCTCGGCGGCGGCCGGTGCGAACTCGTGGAGTCCGAGGACCGCCTTGACGACGCCATGCGGCACATCCACCGGCGGATCGGGCAGCCGCTCGTCACGGACCTGCGCCTGGCCGGCCTTTCCATCGACGAGGACACGATCGCGCCGGCCGGCCTGCCGGACCTCTACCCGGGCGCACCGGTCGTGATCAGCGGCCGCTACCGCGGCACACCGGGCGTGCTCACCGTCACCGGCCAGCAGCCCGACGGCATTGCCTGGCACACAACGGTTGCGGCGGCACACAGTGGTCACGCGGGCTTGCGCGCGGTGTGGGCACGGGCGCATGTGCGTGATCTCGAGGACCGTTACGTCACGTCGCACGGCGGCCCGCTCGGCGACCTCGAACGCCGGATCGTCGCCGTGTCACTGGAATTCGGCGTGCTGTGCCGGTTCACCGCGTTCGTAGCCGTCGACAAACGGGTGGCGAACGAGACCGGCGCGGTACACCGGATCACGCAGCCGGTCGAGATCCCGCAGGGCTGGGACATGGCCGCTGGCGCCGCCGCACCGATGCTGTCCAGCTTCGTCGCACCCGCACCGATGCCGATGCCGATGCGGCCAGGTGGCAAAGCCCGGGTCCGGGCCGCCGCGAAGCTGTCCGCGCCGGGCGCGCTGCCACAAGCCCCGAGCGCCTACCATTTCAGCATGCATTCCGAACCGGCGCCTGCGCCGGAATTCGGGGCAACGCCAACGGAAGCCTCTAAGCAGGACGTGGTTCTGGTATCGATGCGAGCCTTTGTCGAGCAGGCCCTGGAACGGTTGCGGCTGCACGCCAACGACTCGTTCTCGGACCGCGTCCGGGTGCTGGTCCACTTGGCAGAAGATATCCGCCGGCGGTTCGATCCCGGCTACGAGAACGACCTGGCACCCGAGTCACTGCGAGTGCTGTCGCGGCTGGGGGCCGAACTGGCCACGCCGTGCCCCGACGACGCGACGCTCGACAAGACATGGCAGAGCACCGTCGACACCCTCATGTCACTGATAGCGCCGGCACCGTCACAGCCGACGAAGCGCGTCAGGCCATTCTGGAAGCGTTGAGCACTAACAGAAGTCGTCCGTCCGAAGTGGAATTGGGCGTAGCGCGAGCCGGTGTGTGCGGCCGGCTCGTGTCGCGCACACGTCCCACGACCCGGCCGTGAGCGGCGACCGCCCCATCGCGATGCGCGAATAGGCGGCGGCGGCGCTCACGGCCACGTGGTCTGGTGCGGCCACCGCCGGTTCCGGCATGATCACGACGTCGACGGGGGAGCGGTCGTCGTCGCACCAGCAGGCGACACAGCCGGCATCGATGCCGACCGCCGCGACCGCGCATTTCGGCAGTGTGGCCAGTATCCGGCGTGCCCGCATGATCGCCGTCGAAAGGTCGACGCGCATCGGGTGGACCACCATGTCGGCCGCGGCGAGCCAGCGATGTCCGGCCCGGTCGATTTGGGCGATGATTCCTTGCCTGGGTGACATTCCTGGTTCGCGTGCGGCGCCGGCATGTGTCCAGGTCACGAGTTCCGCGTCGCCGGTCGGGCGGAAGGCGAGCGTGGTCGTCGTTGTGGATCCGAGAAACGACGCCGGGACTTGACGTGCGTGTGCGGAAGCCATGCGTCAGAGAGTCCGGCCGGCATGGGACAGACCACTGACCGCCATGGGACAATGCACTGTCAGCCCAAGTCAGCCCGGTTGTGCACGGCTCGCGACAATTACGTGTCAGTTTATCGTCATCGCGCCAATTGTTGCGCCAAGTGGGCTACGCATTGCAACAGACCGCTGTCTGTCCGCTACGAAAAAGCTGGACGACCCCGACGGTCGGCGGCAGACTGTTGAGGCGCTGAACTGTGTCCAGCGAGGGGCGCGTGCCGGTGAGCGAAGCCTTCAGGTTGCTCGGACGCTTCCAGCTGCGCATCGGCGGCCGGTTCCAGGATTGGGGGCAGCCACGGCTGCGTGCGATCCTTGGCACGCTGCTGGTGCACGCTGGGCGGCCGTTGACCTTTCGCGCGCTGATCGAATGGGCATGGCCGGAAGACATCGAACCGCCACTCGACGCGACTTTCCACACGTACGCGAAACGGATTCGCACCGTGCTGCGAACCGTCGACGCCCCCGCCCGGCTCGTCGTGCGGGGCGGCAACATCCGCCTGGACGTGGACCGCGAGCTGATCGACTACTACCAGGCGCGCACGCTGATCGACCGGGCACGCGCCGCCGCCCGCGACAACGACCACCACAAGGCACGTGAACTCGCCGCGGCTGCCGTGCGCCTGTGGGTCGGCCCGCCGCTGTCCGAGGTCGACACGGCGCGGGCGGCACAGTGGCGACAGACCGTCGTCGACAACGTGTGGCTGCCCGCGAACACCCTGCTCATCGGCGAATACCTCGGCCTCGGCGAACTCGACGAGGCGATGGCCCGCCTCGACGAACTGCAGGAGGAGCACCCCAACAGCCTCGGCCTTGCCAAACGCCGGATCGAGGTGCTGCGCCGACTCGGCCGCTACACCGACGCGACAACGTACTACCTGGCGCTGCGCCGCCGGATGATGGCCGACGAGGACAGCGAGGCCGCCGAGGAACTACGCCGCTTCCACAACCAGTTCCGCGAAACCACGGCGGCCACCGGCGACGTCCGCACACTGACCCGCACCGCCGAGCCGCGGGCGGTGCCGGTGCAGCTGCCGCACGCCATCCCCGACATCGCGGGCCGCGACACGATCCTGCGCGAAATAGACACGGCGGCTACGACCGAATCGGGCCAACTGCAGTCCGCCATCATCGGGCTCGAAGGCCTGCCCGGCGTCGGCAAGACCTCGCTGGCCGTGCACTGGGCGCGCCGCCGCCACGAGCGTCACGGCGACGGCGCACTGTTCGTCGACCTGCACGGTTTCGACAAGGGCCCGGCCGCCGAACCGCCCCGTGTCGTCGACGACCTGTTGTACGCCTTGGCTTTCCCGGTCGACCGCATCGCGGGCTACGCCGGCAGGACGGCGAAGCTGCGGGAGCTGCTCGCCCACCGGCGGCTCGTCATCGTGCTGGACAACGCCCGTGACTCCGCGCAGGTCCGCCCGCTGCTGCCGCTGCTGTCGACGTGCCTCGTCGTGGTGACCAGCCGTCGACGCCTGACCGCGCTCAGCACCGAGTACGGCGCCCGCAGCTTCCCGGTCGAACCACTGCGCCACCGCGACGCGACCCGCTTCCTCGCCGGCCGGATCGGCGACCGCGCCGTACGCGACCCGCGATCCGTTGCCGCACTGGCGGAACTGTGCGGCGGCCTGCCACTGACCCTGCACCTGGTCGCGCACCAGGTCGCACCGCAGCCCGGCATCCGGTTGACCGATTTCGTCGACCACCTCCGCGACAGCGCGACCATGCTCAACCTGGGTGGCGACGGCGACAGTCCCACCACCACACCGGAAGCCGCGTTCGCGTCGTCGTACCAGGCACTGCCGGAGTCGGAGCAGCGGCTGTTCCGCCTGCTCAGCCTGCATCCAGGCCCGGACATCAGCCTTCCGGCCGCCGCCGCGCTCGCGGCAAGTCGACCGAGGAGACCGCCCGTGGGCTCGACCTCCTCGTCGGCGCGCACCTCGTCGAGCACAGCGGCACACTGGACCGCTACCGCAGCCACGACCTCATCCGGGCCTACGCGGTCCGCATCGCGGCGGAGCACGACGAGGAACGCGCCGCCGCCGAACAACGCATGTTGAATTTCTACCTGTTCACGGCATACAACGCCGACCGGGCCGCCTTCGCCTTCAGCCCAGCGGTACCGATGCCAACCCCGACCGGCACGGTGTTCCCGCTCACCTTCGCCGACGAGCAACAAGCAACCGCTTGGTGCCTAAGGGAAAGACGCAACCTGGTTGCGTCCGTCCACTACGCGGCGGAGCGTGGCTACCACGACATCGCGTGGCGGCTCCCGCACACGACCCTCGCCATTCTCCGCCGGCACGGATATCTGGATGACGCACGGGCGACGTTGAAGATCGGCGCCGCGAGTGGTCGCGCCATCGGCGACTCCGATGGCGAGGGCGCGTCGTTGAACGATCTCGGCCACATCCATGTGACGCTGGGAGATCACGCCGAGGCCCGAAAGCTTTTCCACCTGGCGACCTATATCGCACAGGCCATCCGCAGTGAACGTGGCGTCGCCGCCTCATTGTGCAACGTCGCATTCCTGGAAATGATCGAGGGTGACTATCCACGTGCCATCGAGCTGTACCAGGAGGCATACGACGCAGCTCAGCAGCTTGGCGACCCGCGAATGCAGTCGGTAGCACAGCATCAACTCGGCAATGCCTACCGCGCCGTACGGCAGTACGATATCGCCATCACGTATTACCTGCAGGCGCTGACCCAACGGCAGACGATCGGACATCGGCGCGGGCAGGGCGAAACCCTGACCGAATTGGCCGCCCTGCATTGCGAACGGGCCGAACACGCAATCGCCGACGCCTACGGCCAACGTGCGTTGGGTGCCATCGAAAGTGTCCAGGACATCGAGACGGGTCAACGTTTGTGTGACGTCCTCGCCGAAGTCCACCACCACAGGGGTGACCTGCCGCAGGCCATTCTGTACGGACGTCGCGCGGTGCACCTGGCACAGCGCATTCGTAACGCCACCAAGGAAGCACGGGCACTGGAGAACCTGTCCCGCAGCCTGCTGGCCGCCGACCACCTGGACGCCGCGGTGGAGGGTTACGAGCAGGCGCTGGCCATCTATCGTGATCTTGGCCGGACCCACAACGCACAACGGATCGCCGGCAGGTTGGCCGATCTGGCCCCACCAAACGAGCTTCCTGACGCAGGGTAGCGGGTAACTCCCGACCGAGATGCTCGAACTCGATCGAGGCGCTTCCCCCGATCGTGTCCGCTTGCCTCGGTGGGTCTCGAATCGATAGTGTGCGCCATCTGGGGGACGACCCGTCCCTGTCTACTTAGGAGCAGAAAGCAGTGTCGCGAGGCTTGTTTGCTGTTGCAGGAGTTCTATGTGCATTCATGCTGCTCAGCGTCTCGACAGAGGCCGGTGGCCGCACATCAGCCTCGACGCATGACGCTCGGATCAACCGGACGGTCCATTCGGTAGAACCCTCAATCAGGTTGGTCTATTGGGAGCCCGAGAAGGCCCGTAAGCCCAGCTCAGCCTGCTACGAGGCGGTATTAGTGAGCTGATAAACGCGGCGAGCATTGTGGAACGCTACGAGGCCGAAAATGCGTTCGGCGTCGGAGGGCGTCCAGGAGTTCTCGGTAATTCCCGCACTGAGGAAATCTGACAGTCCATGTCGGAACTGCATCGCGCCCAGGTGGTAGTGCTCGGCGAGGCCGAAGGCATCGGATGAATACAGGAACTTGCCGAACGGCGTGATCTCCAGTGTCTCCGCGATCAGCGACCCACCACGCCGGCCAGCGTGGTGGGTCGCAAGGCCGACGTCCACGAAGACGTGCGGAAACACCTGTGCCAGGTAGCCCGCTTGGCGGTGGAAGGGATAGTTGTGTAGCAGCAGCACGGGTATTCCACTGTGCTGGGTCGCCCGCAGCAAGTCCGTGAGCAGCAACGGATCGCACTGCGCCAGGTCGAGGTCCGCGTCGCCGTACCCGACGTGGAACTGAACCGGTAGCCGCAGGTCGATGGCGAGCCACACCAGAAACCGGTGCAGGGTCTCGTCCGCGAGACGAACAACATCGGATCGATCCACCTCGCACAGCCACCGCCCGGCCGCCGCGCGGACGTCGGCTTCGGTTGGTCGCGCGCCGGCCAGCCGAAGCCCCACCCGGTACGCGGCGATGGACTTGCATCCGACCGCCCGATCGTGGCCCCGCAACGCGGAAGCGCAGTGCACGGCGAAGTCGGCCGCGCTGGTCCCGGCCCGTACCACGTCCTCGGCCAGTGCCTCCAGCCGCACGATCTCGTGGGTCCGCACGCCCGCGAGCGCGGCCAACTCGTCGGCAGTGGTCAGCTGTTCGGGCCGGAAACCGCCGTCCACCAACAGGTCCGTGCTGCCGGTCGCCCGCACGAACCGGCGGTTCACCTCGGCGGCACCGAGTTCCGCCCGCCGGGCCAGGTAGTCGTCCGGCTCGGCGTGTGGCGGCAGGTCGAGCACGGGCGCGCACCACCGGCGCACGGCGAGCCCGATCAGCGAGTCGAACAGCGTGGTGCCCAACGGACTGACCGTATCCGCCTCGGTGAGCAGCTCCTCGAACGACGTGCGGTCAAGCTCCGTCCGCACCAGGCCATGGCAGTGGTGGTCGACCAACGGCAGTTCGGCCACACACGCCAGCAGGCCGTCGGTCACGACACCACCTCGCTGGCGCTCGGCGGTCCCGCGACCGGCGGTGCTGTGTCTTCTGGTTCCCTCGCACGGTCATCTTTTGACACTTGAGCCATGACCAGCAACGATAGCCCGAAGGGCACCACGCACCCCGCCGAGCCGAGCGTCCGCCGTCGTGAGGGTGCCGACACCGAACCGGGTGTCACCATGATCACCACCGCCACCACTCGGCCTCGCGCAGTCCTTCTGACGACCGTTCTCGTGGCGATCGTATTCGTCGCGGTTGCCGCCGTTCCGGTTACCCGGACGTTCCTGCTGTCGGGCGTCATCACACCGCTCGTGACCGCACTGTGGAACGGCCTGCGGTGGCTCGTCACGCTCGGTGGTGCGCTGTGAGCGCCCGGACGGACACCGTCGCCACCACTGACACCGTGTGGCCGGACCTGAACCCGGACCAGGCTGACGGCCAGGCGTGCGTCGTGTGCGCCCGGCACTACCTGTGTCACCGGGTAGCGCACGTCCCCGTCGGCCGGTCGGTCACCGGCTCCCAGGTGTTCGCGTGCGTCGGTGTGTGCGCTGCCAGCGCCGTTGGGG
This sequence comes from Pseudonocardiaceae bacterium, assembly GCA_036270375.1. GTDB lineage: Bacteria > Actinomycetota > Actinomycetes > Mycobacteriales > Pseudonocardiaceae > DATEPR01. The sequence goes on from DATBCR010000239.1 coordinate 11,775, forward strand.
GTGGCCGGTGACCGCCACCGTGCCGCGCGTGGTGCGCGTCGTGACCACGGCCAGCGTCGCACTTGTCGCCCTGGTGGCCGGGGTCGTCTCCTATATGCAGATGCACGAGGTTGCCGCGCGTGCCGGTGAGGGGTTCCGGGCGTGGCTCGTGCCGCTGGCCGTGGACGGTCTCATGGTCGCGGCAAGCATGACCATGCTGGTGCGTCGCCGTGCCGGCATACCCGCTGGTCCCCTGGTGTTGGTGAGCATCCTGGCTGGTGCCGGTGCTTCGCTCGTGGCGAACGTCGCCGCCGCCGATCCCACGCTGTTGGGCCGTGCCGTGG
>DATBCR010000240.1:0-6895 GCA_036270375.1 Pseudonocardiaceae bacterium
GCGGACGATCGACCAGCTGGAAACGTTTGCCGAGAACCCGGCCTGGACGTCCCTGGCCGACCTGCACGTGCGCACCGGCTTCCCCCGGTCCAGCCTGCACGGCCTGCTGCGCACGCTGCGCGACGCCGGCTGGATCGAGACCGACACCGGCGGCACCCGGTTCCGGCTCGGCGTGCGGGCGCTGATCTGCGGCACGGCGTACCTGGACCGCGACCCCGCCATGCCGTACGCGACCGACGCGCTGGAACGCATCCGCGAGCAGACCGGTTTCACCGCGCACTACGCCCGGCTGTCCGCCGGCCAGGTGGTGTACCTGGAGACGCGCGAGTCGCGGCACTCGCTGCACCTGGTGTCCCGGGTCGGCCGCACCCTGCCGGCCTACGCGACCTCGCTCGGCAAGGCCCTGCTGGCCGAACTGACCGAGCAGGAGCTGACCGTCCTCCTGCCGACGACGCTGCCCGCGCTGACCGAGAAAACCATTACCTCACGCGACATGCTGCGCGAAGAACTCGCCGCGGTCCGCGAACGCGGGTACGCGACCGAGTCCGAGGAGGGCACACCCGGCGTGGCGTGCGCGGCCGCCGTCGTCCCGTACCGCATCCCGGCCACCGACGCGCTGAGCTGCTCGATGCCGGCCGGCCAGGCGACCGTGTCGGAGACCCGGCGGATCGGCGAACTGCTCGCCGAGGTCGCGCAAGACCTCAGCCAGCGGCTGCGCCGGGCCGGCATCCGTTGACCCACTTCACTTTTCCACTACGCCGAGGGGACGAACCGCGTTGACCGACGAGCGGGTACTGATCACGGGGGCGTCCGGCGTTGTCGGCCGGTTCATGCGGACCCGGTTGCGCCGGCCCGGCCGGACACTGCGACTGCTGGACATCGCGGCGCCGGCACCCGCGGCACCGGGCGAGGCGGTGGAGATCGTCACCGGCTCGATCAACGAACCGGCCGTGCTCACCCAGGCGTTCGATGGTGTCGACGCGCTCATCCACCTCGGTGGCCAGAGCCGGGAGGACACGTGGGCGAACATCGTGGCCACCAACATCGACGGTTCGCACAACGCGTTGGAGGCGGCCAGGATCGCGGGCGTGCGGCGGGTGATCCTCGCCTCGAGCAACCACGCCGTCGGCTTCCGGGTGCCCGGCGCGGACGGCCCGGACGGGTTGCGCGCGGACTCGTCGACCCGGCCCGACACGTACTACGGCGTCAGCAAGGCGGCCATCGAGGCGCTCGGCGCGCTGTACCACCACCGGTTCGGCATGGACGTGATCTGCGTGCGGATCGGGACGTGTTTCGAGGCGCCGTGGGATGTGCGTGGCCTCTCCACGTGGCTGTCCCCGGACGACGCGGGCCGGCTGTTCGAGGCGTGCCTGACCGCGCCGTCGCCCGGATACCGCATTGTCTGGGGGATCTCGGACAACACACGGCGGTTCTGCTCGCTGCGGGAGGCCGAGGAGTTGGGTTACCGGTCGCACGACAACGCGGAGAAGTTCGCCGCCGAGATCCCGGACGCGACCCCACCCACCGGCCCCGAGTACATCGGCGGCGGGTTCACGACGGCTCCGTTGGGCGTCTACAACCCGTTGTAGGTCACCAGGTCACCGGTAGTTCGGTCAGGCCGCCACTGAGCAGGTGCGAGCGCCAGCGGAGGTCGGACACGGGTACGGCCAGTCGCAGGGTCGGGAAGCGCGGGCCGAGCCGTTCGAAGACGGCGGTCAGCTCGACGCGGGCCAGTGCGGCGCCGATGCAGTAGCGGGCGCCGTGGCCGAAGCTCAGGTGCGGGCTGCCCGGCGCTCGGGTGATGTCCATCCGGTCCGGGTCCTGGTACGCCCGGCCGTCCTGGTTGGCCGAGCTGATCGCGAGCAGCACGGCGTCGCCCGCGTTGATGCGCACGCCGCTGATGTCGACGTCGGTACGCGCGTAGCGGAGCATGCCGCCGCTGCCGGCACCACCGACGCCGAGCCGCAGGATCTCCTCGACGGCCGAGGGCGTCCGGGTCGGGTCGTCGCGCAGCGCGGTGTACTGCTCGGGATTGCTCAGCAGCAGAAGCGTGCCCATGTCGATCCGGACGACGGTGGTCTCGTGGCCGGCGAACAGGACGATGGCGCCGAGGCCCGCGATGTCGTCGTCGGTGAGGGCGCCGTCCTCGACGGTGATCAGTTCGGACAGCATGTCGTTGCCGGGCTCGGTTCGCTTGCGGGCGACGAGATCGCGGACGTAGTCGATGAGCGCCTGGTACGACTTGGCGGAGAGCTGGTTGTCCGTGGTGTCGGCGGTGCCGGTGGACAGGGCGCGGAAGTGGTCGCGGTCGGCGTAGGGGACGCCGAGCAGTTCGCAGATCACCAGTACCGGCAAGGGAAAGGACAGCGCTTCGTGCAGGTCGACGGGCGGCGTGCGCTGGGCCAGCGCGGTCAGCAGGTCGTCCACCATGGTCTCGACGCGCTGCTTGAGCAGGCGCATCCGGCGGGCGGAGAACCGAGGGACGAGGCGGGCGCGCATGAGCGCGTGGTCGGCGTCCTCGGTGTCGAATCCGTCCGCGGCGCCGCCGAGCAGGGCCGACTGGGAGATCCGTGCGGCGCGTTCGGGTGTGGGGTGGGAGCGGCCGAGGCGGGGGTCGGCGAGGAGTGTCCTGACGTCGTCGTACCGGGTGACCAGCCAGGCCTCGTCGCCGGCTGACGTGCGTACCCGGCAGATCGGGTCGTCGGCCTGGAGTTCGCGCATCTTGGGTGCGAGATCGAGCAGGTTCGGGCGGTCGAACGGCAGTGTTGGCAAGTCCATGCTAACTATACTTGAGTGTATAGATGCTTGTGTCAACGTCCATGTGGGGGAGACTGTGCCCATGCGGCTGCCAAGGCCCCAGCGACGGGAACAGATCCTCACGGCGGCCACCGACGCGTTCGCCCGGTCCGGCTTCGCGGCCACCAGCCTCGACGAGGTGGCGGCCGAGGCCGGCGTGACGCGAATGATCGTGTACACCCACTTCGAGTCGAAAACCGCGTTGTACCAAGCGGTTCTGGACCGGATGCGGGGCCGGCTCCAGCAGGCGACCGGTGCGCCGGACTACGACCGGTTCAGCATCGCGGGCCTACTCGCGGTGGCCGGCGCCGATCCGGCCGGTTTCCGGCTGCTGTTCCACCACATGGCCCGCGAGCCGGAGTTCCGGTCGGAGGTGGACCGTATGCGGGCCGCCGGTTTTGAAGTGGCCCACAGGTTTATCGCGGCGGGCATCCCCGACCCGGCGTGGGCGGACTGGGCGTGCCATCTCATTCCGATCGTCGTGCAGGAGGCCGTGATCGCGTGGCTGGACGCCGGCCGGCCGGATCCGGACATGGCGGCGGAACGGATCAGGAGAGTCATCGACGGCATCGAGACGGCGGCCCGGTTCACGTGAGCGGCAGTCCGGCGAGCCCGGCCATGAGTGTCATGTGGTGCTCGAAGTAGTCGCGACGTGCATCGACCATGTCGGTGAGTCGGCCGAACACTTCGAAGCTGACGAGCCCGAACAGATGCGTCCAGCCGACGAAGACGCGGTTGAGCAGTTCCTCGGGCATCGTGCCGCGCCCCTGCGCGGCGATGAGTCGGCGGAGATCGGCGGCGACCGGCGCCGGCAGCGGGACCGGCAGCGGTAGACCTGGCTGGTCATCTGCTTCCAGCACGATCCCGACCAGCAGCATGATGACGGTGGCCGCCGGTGCGATCGTGGTCGGCGGGGCCGCGTATCCGGGCACGGGGCTGCCGTACAGGAGGCCGTATTCGGCGGGGTGGGCGAGGGCCCAGTCGCGGACGGCGTGGCAGATGGCCAGCCAGCGCTCGCCGGGTCGGCCGGGTGCTGCCGCGGCAGTGGTCGCGGCGGCGCCCAGCGCCTCGTATGCCTCGGTGATCAGGGCGGTGAGCAGGTCGTCGCGGCTCGGGAAGTAGCGGTACAGGGCCGAAGCGACCACGCCGAGGTCCCGCGCGACGCCTCGGAGCGAGAGGTTGGCGCCGTCGGTGGCCAGGCGGGCGCGTGCCACGGCCTTGATCTCCTCGATCATCTCGGTGCGCACCCGGGCACGGAGCGACGATGCCGTCATGACGCACAGTCTCGCACGGTCCGAGAACGCGTGAGCTATTCGAGAACACTGTTCTTGACAGAGCACACCGTCCACTCGTACGGTTGGCGCATGGCACTACACGTCGTCGTCGGCGCCGGCCCAGTCGGCACCGCGACAGCACAACTACTCGCCGACCGAGGCGACCAAGTCCGGGTGGTCACGCGGCGGGGCGCGGGTCCCACGAACCCGGGCATCGAGCGATTCGCCTGCGACGCGACCGATCCGGCGGCGCTGGCCCGACTGGCCGAGACCGCGACGGCGATCTACAACTGCGCGCAGCCGGCGTATCACCGCTGGCCACAGGACTTCCCGGCATTGCTCAACGGTTTGATCGGGGCGGCGGAGTCAACCGGGGCGGTGTTGGTGCAGACGGGCAATCTGTACGCGTACGGACTCGTCGACCGACCGATGACCGAGGCGCTGCCGCTGCGGCCGAACTCGGTGAAGGGCAGGGCGAGGGCGCGGGTGTGGGAGACGTCGCTGGCCGCACACGAGGCAGGCCGAATCCGCACGGCCGAGGTGCGGGGGTCGGACTACCTCGGCGCCAACACGTTGTCTGTGGTGACGGTCCTGTTGTTGCCAGCGATTCTGATGGGACGTCGGGCGATGGTGCCGGCCGACCTGGACGCACCGCACAGCTGGACGTACGTGGGCGACATGGCCCGGACGCTGGTCGCGGTAGCCGACCGAGAGAGCGCGTGGGGTCGGCCGTGGCATGTGCCCACCCCGCCGCCGATGTCCATTCGGGAGCTGGCACAGCAGGCGGCGACAGTGGCAGGCGCACCGTCGCCGAAGCTGGCCACCATGCCGAGCGTGATGCTGTGGTTGGGCGGGCTGTTCGACAAGGGCGCCAAGGAAATGCGCGAAATGCGCTACCAGTTCCAACACCCGTTCATCCTCGACTCCACGGCGGCCCAAGCCGAGTTCGGCATCACTCCAACACCAACCGACGCCGCACTGGCCGACACAGTCACCGCCCTGCAAACCCCGGTACCCGCCTGACAGCCGAACTCGGCACATGCGGAACGCCCGGCCAGGGTTCCCGGCCGGGCGTTCCGCTGTCACGACTTCCCTGGGATCAGACCCGGGGGAACAGGCCGCGCTGAACCGGCAGTACGCCGGAGATCGCCTGCGCGCCGCGCCCCATCGACTGTGCCCCTTGCAGCACGCCGGCCGGCGTGGTCACCAGGTGCTGGATCGGCAGGTCGCCGACCTTGCTCAGCGCGCCGGTCGCCAACGGCAGCTTCGACACGCTGGGCAGCGCACCGACGCCAGGCGCCGGGACCGCAGGGGCGTCCTGCACATGCGCTGCTTGCGCGTGCGCACCCTGCGTGTGTGCCCCCGTCAGGCCGGACACGCCACCGGTCAGCCCGGACAGTCCGGAAAGGCCGGGCACTCCACCGGTCAGGGTCGACAGCAGCGACATCGCCGGGAATTGGCCCAGCAACCCGCCACCAGACCCGGACCCAGCCAGATCCGGCACGCCCGGCGTGGTGGTCCCCGCCCCGATCAGGCCGCCGACCACCGGCAGCGACATCGCACTCGCGTCGGGTGCCGTGAATCCGTTGTTGACGACGCCGTTGTCCTCAACCATCGTGTTCGCGGTTCCGAGCAGCTCGATCGCCAGATCGGAAATGGTGACGTCGGCACCCAGCGGGTCGTTGAAGTTGTACGTGCTCAGCGGACCGAAACCGTCCGTGAACGTGTCGCCGCCGTTGTTCACGACAGACTCGTTGTCGGCCAAACCGGTCGCATGGCCAAGCGCCGGAACGGCATCGCCGAACACCTGTGGGCTGGCCTCCACCGGCACCGCGAGCACGGTGCCCGAGCCGGAACCGTCGACAGCCGTGCTGGTGAGCGGCCCGCCACTCGACAGGTTCGAATCGTTCGTGGCGTTGGCCCACGTGTTCGAACCGGCCGCGATCGCGTTCCCGAACCACTGGTCGGTGACCGAATCCGGTACGGCGACCGCATTGCCCGACAGCGAGCTGAAGTCACCCGTCGTGTTCACATCGCCGCCGGCGTGTGAATCCGTCGTGTTGGCCCCGTTCGCCCCCACGATGCCGACACCGGAAACGGCGTTTCCGAACAGCTGGTTGGCGATATCGCTGGAGACCTCGACGACGTTGCCGGACACGCTGCCGCCGCTGCCGTCGCTGGTCGCGTCGCCGCCCGCCGTTGACGTGGTGTTGCCGGTGGTGATCGCGTTTCCGTTGCCCACCAACGTGACCACGTCGCCGAACAGCTGGGTCGGGCCGGACGACGGGACGAACACGATGTTGCCCGCACCGGTCGCGGCGCGGCCGGTGGCCGTCGGCGGACCGCCGGCCGTCGTGGTGGTGTTGCTGTCGGTGTTGACGCCGGAGTTGCCGGCACCGGCGACGGCGTCACCGAACACCTGCGCCGGCAGGGCGGTCTGCACGGCGGCCACGTTGCTGGTCAGGGTGCCGCCGTCGTCGTGGCTGTTGGGCGTGCCGCCCGACGTGACCGTCTTGTTCTCGTTGATCGTGCTGGTCGCGTTGCCGGCGGCCCCGGCCCCGGCGCCGTAGCCCTCGACCGGCAGGGTGGTCGGCGTCTGGCCGATGTTGCCCGACCCGGACGAGCCGTTGCCGGTCGTGCCATTGTAGCCGCCGGAACTCGACGTCACATTGTTGTTGCACGTCCCGGCCGCGTTGCCGGCACCGCCCGCGGTGTCACCGCAGACGTCCACCGCGCCGGCCGGCGGCACGTTCGCCGAGTTGCCGGACAGGGTGGAGTTGTCGCCGTTGGTGAGGGTGGCGCCACCGGCCGTCGAGCTGACGTTG
>DATBCR010000241.1:0-5628 GCA_036270375.1 Pseudonocardiaceae bacterium
GAACCGGGCGCCGAGCGCGACCAGCAGGTCGGCCCGCTGCATGGCGGCCACCGCGGCCACCGCGCCGTGCATGCCCGGCATGCCGAGGTGCTGGGCATGCGAGTCGGGGAACGCGCCGCGCGCCATCAGCGTCGTCACCACTGGGATACCGGTCAGTTCAGCCAGCTGGCGCAGTTCCTCGGACGCACTGGCCTTCAGCACGCCGCCGCCGACGTAGAGCACCGGCCGGTGTGCCGCGCCGATCAGCTTGGCCGCCTCCCGGACCTGCTTGCCGTGCGGGCGGGTGGTCGGCCGGTAGCCGGGCAGCCGCAGCTCCGGCGGCCACACGAACGGGGCGGTGTTCTGCTGCACGTCCTTCGGGATGTCCACCAGCACCGGGCCCGGCCGGCCGGTGGACGCGAGGTGGAACGCCTCCGCGATCGCCCTCGGGATCTCGGCGGCCTCGGTGACCAGGAAGTTGTGCTTCGTCACCGGCATCGTGATGCCGCAGATGTCGGCTTCCTGGAACCCGTCCGTGCCGATCAGCGGCTGCGAGACCTGGCCGGTGATCGCCACCATCGGCACCGAGTCCATGTAGGCGTCGGCGAGCGGGGTGACCAGGTTCGTCGCGCCGGGACCGGACGTGGCGATGCACACCCCGACCTTGCCGGTGGCCTGCGCGTATCCGGTGGCCGCGTGGCCGGCGCCCTGCTCGTGCCGGACCAGCACGTGCCGGACCTTCGTCGAGTCGAGGAGCGCGTCGTAGGCGGGCATGATCGCGCCGCCCGGTATGCCGAAGGCGACCTCGCAACCGACCGCCTCCAGCGACCGGACGAGTGCCTGGGCACCGGTGAGGCGGACCGGGGCGCCGGCCGGCGGCGCGGGTTTGGGACGGGGGACGGCCGGCGGGTGCGGCACCCCGGGTGGCGGGGTGGGCCGTGGCGTAGCGGTGGTCATCGGTTTCGCCTCGCGGTCTTGGTCGACATCTCATCGCGATCCGGGCAACAAAAAACCCCCGCCGACCAGGTGGTCGTACGAGGGTAGCGCGCCGACAGTGAGGACTTCTCAGGCGTCGACGCGCCTGGGAAGTACGAAAATATCGGTGACGGGCACGACGGGGACGTTAGTGCGCCGAGCGGTCGGGCGTCAACTGTGCGGGATGCCACTCCCGAATGGTGGACGTCATCGCGTGCCGCCGCACCCCGGACTCGGCCGGTTGTCGGTCGGCGAGCACCATCAGGGAATGCCAGAGGACAACACCCCGGCCACCCCGGCATCGGCCGACACGGAGGCTCGCGCTGACACGGCGGCGGCTGGCAGCACAACGACCGCCGAGGCGACGACGAAGGCCGGAGCCACCGCGGGCGCTGCCGGTGCTGGCGCGGCAGTGGCCGGGGTCGCGGCGATGGCCGGAGTCGCAGCGAATGGCGGGGTCGCGGCGAGTGCTGGAGTCGCGGCGGGGCGGATCGCGTTGCCCAGCCGGCTGGTGTTCCGCATCCCGATGTCGGCGCTGGTCGCCGTGGTGTTCATGATGCTGTGCGCGTCCTGGGTCGCGGTCGCATCGCCGTGGCTGGCGCTGATCTACATGCTGCCGATCGGCGTCGCGGTATGGCTGGTGCGCACCAGAACCGTGGTGGACGTGGACAAGCTGGTGGTCCGGCGGGTGCTGACCCGGACCGAACTGCCGTGGTCGGCGATCACCGCACTGCGGGTGGACGACCGGAAGTGGGTGCGCGCGGTGCGCACCGACGGCGGCGAAGTGGTGCTGCCGACGGTGCGCACCCGGCATCTGCCCGCGCTGGCCCTGATCAGCGGTGGTCGGCTGCCCGACCCGACCGAACCAGGTGCGGAGTAACAGCTAGTTGGTGCCGGTGTAGGTCACCGAGAAGCCGTTGCCGGACGAGTTCGGGTTGGACGGCGTGGAGAAGGTGACACCGTTCTGCACGAGGAAGATCTCGCCGGCCGTCGTCAGGTGCGGGCTCGCGTTGTTCGCCGTCAGGTTGCTGAAGCTGAACGTGGAGAACTTCGCGGGCGGGCCGATCTGGCCGTTCACGCTCGTCGCTTCTTCGATCCATTCGGCGGACGTGCCGGCGCCGCGGTAGGTCCGGTTGATGGTGAACGACTGCCCTGTGCTGTTGTTCGCGATGCTGATGTGCCAGGTCGTGCCGCTGACCTTCGTGACGCTCGCGGTCATCGAGTCACCTGGGTGCACGGTGATGCCCGGAATCACGGTCTCGGCGGCCGGCAGGATCTCCCACCATGCGAGGTAGCTGGCCCGGCCGTTGGTGAAGTCGGCCTCGGTGCCGGTCTGGATCAGGTTCTGGTTGTTGAACCCGTCGATGCCGACCCACTGCGACGAGAACCGGTTCGGGGTGTTGGACGTGCGCGACACCGTGGGGACCGTCCAGTGTCCGACGGCCGTCGTGAAGGTGCCCGTCACGGCGTAGCCGGACCAGTTCGACGACTGGAACGCCGACTTGATGTGCGAGATCACGTGGTTGGTGCCATTGGACGCGGCCACCGTGCCGGTCGCGGCGGCCGCCGGCAGGAACGCGAACGCGAGACCGGCGGCTAAGCCGGCGATGACAGCGGAACGCAGGGTTTTGTGACCCATCGAGTACCCCTTCTGGTGATGACAATGCGCGTATTCGCCCTCGATCAACGCGCGGAAAAGGGCTACGGCAGCGCGTGGGCGTGGTGTGCCGGTAGCGGTGCCGCTGAACCGATTTTCGACTTCGAACCGGGCAGCGGCAAGGACGTTGACCGATTGGGACCTTCACAGGCAAATGCTGCTGTGAAGATAAGGACATATTCTTAAATTCAATACCGCCGCCAACCGGCTGGCGCACCCGACCTCACCCGACCTCACCCGATCGTGATCTTGCACAGTTCGAACAGATGTTCGATACTGGACACATGGAGATCGAACGGATAGCGCTCGCACTGAGCGACGTGGCGAAAACCACACTGCGCTGGTTGGCGTGGCCGTGGTGTTGGCGGCCACGTTGTCAGGTCATTCGCTCGGCAGCGGTAGCCTGGGTAGGCCCACCGAGTACCGGCACCCACCAGGTGTCCGTATCCGCAGCGCCGACGCCAACCGGTCGTGTCGGCGCGGGTCGGGTCAACGAGCTAGTCGTGACACTTTGGAGCAGCCGTGCCCCACCTGCGCTCCCGCACCACAACTCACGGTCGCAACGCGGCCGGCGCCCGCGCCCTCTGGCGGGCCACCGGCATGACCGACGGCGATTTCGGCAAGCCGATCGTGGCGATCGCCAACTCGTACACCCAGTTCGTGCCGGGCCACGTGCACCTGCGTGATCTCGGTGAACTGGTCGCGGGCGCGATCGCCGAGGCGGGCGGTGTCGGCCGCGAGTTCCACACGATCGCGGTGGACGACGGGATTGCCATGGGGCACAGCGGGATGCTGTATTCCCTGCCGTCGCGGGAGATCATCGCGGACTCGGTGGAGTACATGGTGAACGCGCACCAAGCGGACGCATTGGTGTGCATCTCCAACTGCGACAAGATCACGCCCGGCATGCTGAACGCCGCGCTGCGCCTGAACATCCCGACGGTGTTCGTGTCCGGCGGGCCGATGGAGGCCGGCAAGGCGGTGGTCGTCGACGGTGTCGCGCAGGCGCCGACGGACCTGATCACGGCGATCTCAGCGTCCGCGAGCACAACGGTCGACGACGACGGGCTGTCCATCGTCGAGCGGTCGGCGTGCCCGACGTGCGGTTCGTGTTCCGGCATGTTCACCGCCAACTCGATGAACTGCCTGACCGAGGCACTCGGCCTTGCCCTGCCCGGCAACGGTTCGACGCTGGCGACCCACGCCGCCCGGCGGGACCTGTTCCTGCGCGCCGGCAAAACGGTGGTCGACCTGGCCCGACGGTGGTACGAGCAGGACGACGAGTCGGTGCTGCCCCGCTCGATCGCCACCCGCTCGGCGTTCCGCAACGCGATGGCACTGGACATGGCGATGGGCGGCTCGACGAACACGGTGCTGCACATCCTGGCCGCGGCCCGCGAGGGCGAGATCGATTTCGACCTGGACGAGATCGACGCGATCAGCCGCCGAGTGCCGTGCCTGAGCAAGGTGTCGCCGAACTCCGACTACCACATGGAGGACGTGCACCGCGCAGGCGGCATCCCCGCGATCCTGGGCGAACTGGACCGCGCGGGCAAACTGGAGCGGACCGTGCATTCCGTGCACAGCCCGTCCCTGACGCAATGGCTGGCCGAGTGGGACGTGCGAGCCGAGTCACCGTCCGCGGCGGCGGTCGAGCTGTTCCACGCCGCACCGGGCGGCGTGCGCACGACACAGGCGTTCTCGACCGAAAACCGCTGGTCCAGCCTGGACACCGACGCTGAAGGCGGCTGCATCCGCGACATCGACCATGCGTACACCCGCGAAGGCGGCCTGATGGTGCTATGCGGCAACCTGGCCGAGGACGGCGCGATCATCAAGGCAGCCGGCGTCGACGAAAGCCTGTGGCGGTTCACCGGCCCGGCCAGGGTCGTAGAAAGCCAGGAACAGGCGGTCGCCGCGATCCTCGGCAAGCAGATCCAGCCCGGCGACGTGGTCGTCGTGCGCTACGAAGGCCCCGCGGGCGGCCCCGGCATGCAGGAGATGCTGCACCCCACGGCATTCCTCAAGGGCGCCGGCCTAGGCACGAAGTGCGCACTGATCACCGACGGCCGTTTCTCCGGCGGCACAAGCGGCCTGGCCGTCGGCCACATCTCCCCCGAAGCGGCAGAAGGCGGCACGATCGCCCTGATCAACGACGGCGACCAGATCCTGATCGACGTAGGCGCACGCAGGCTGGAACTGCTGGTCGACCCAGCGGTACTGGCCGAACGCCGAGCCAAAATGGAAGCCAGCGAACGCCCATGGCAGCCAACCGACCGAGTCCGCCCGGTCACGGCAGCCCTACGCGCCTACGCCCGCATGACCACCTCAGCAGCCACCGGCGCCGTCCGCGACGTCAACCGCTGACACGCTTCCGCGCGCCCGCGCCACGATCCCACCCGCCCGCTCCCGCGTTCCGACCACCAGAACGCGGAAGCCCGCACCACGCTGCTGCTGGTCATCGCGATACCGATCGGCCTGGCCAGGGTGCTCACCGGCCGGCCGCCGGCCAGCGTGATCGCCCACGTGGTGAACAACTTCCTGCCGGCAATGGCGATGCTGCTGGTCGCGATGGGGGTGCCACGGGGACGCGCGACCGCCGTTGTCCGCCACCGCCGTTGTCCGCCACCGCCGTTGTCCGCCACCGTCAACCACTGACACCTGCGGCGGCCGCCTTTGCCCACGTCCTGTCCGCCACACCACGTGCCTGCTACCGGAACGCACTAGCGGCCGCTGTCGTCGACCGGTGACCAGCGTCGACCCCGGCACCCGGCATCGTCCGCCCTCGCTCTCGCCACCGTCCCGCCCGCGACCACCTTCCTCTTACGGGGACGCGCGTGTGGTTGCGGCGGTTGCGCTCAATCCCGCCTATCACTCGAACGTGCGTTCGAACGATAGGCGGCTGCTCAATGATGGCGCAGCAGAAGGAGAACGGCAACCGAGGCGGCCGCGGCGATGACCAGGAACACGAAGCCGTTGACGCTCGGCCGCCGATACCACGGCGTCGGCCGGTCCAG
>DATBCR010000242.1:0-4382 GCA_036270375.1 Pseudonocardiaceae bacterium
CGACGCCCGGCCGGAGTTCACCGACCCGGAGATCCTGCGCACCAACCTGGCCTCGGTCATCCTGCAGATGACGGCGTTGGGCCTCGGCGACCTGGCCGCGTTCCCGTTCATCGACCCGCCGGACCGCCGCAACATCGCCGACGGCATCCAGCTCCTGCAGGAACTGGGCGCGCTGGCCGACGAGCGCCTCACCGACCTGGGTCGCAAACTCGCCCGGCTGCCGATCGATCCCCGCCTTGCCAGGATGGTCGTCGAGGCCGACCGCAACGGCAGCCTGCGCGAGGTGCTCGTCATCGCGGCCGCGTTGTCCATTCAGGACCCACGAGAACGCCCGACGGACGCGGAAGCGGCGGCCACCCAGCAACACGCCCGGTTCGCGAACCCGGACTCCGACTTCGTCAGCTACCTGAACCTGTGGGAGTACCTGCGAGAACAGCAGAAGGAGTTGTCCAGCAACAGGTTCCGCAAACTCTGCCGCGCCGAGTTCCTCAACTACCTGCGGGTGCGCGAGTGGCAGGACCTGCACGGCCAGCTGCGCCAGATCGCCCGCAACCTCGGCCTCACCGTGAACGAGACACCGGCGGAGCCGGACCAGGTCCACACGGCGCTGCTGGCCGGGCTGCTGTCCCACGTCGGCCTGAAAGAGGGCCCGCGCAACGAGTTCCTCGGCGCCCGCAACGCCAAGTTCGCCGTGTTCCCCGGTTCCGCGCTGTTCCGGAAACCGCCCCGCTGGGTGATGGCGGCCGAACTTGTCGAGACGTCCCGGCTGTGGGGCCGGATCGCGGCCCGGATCGAACCGGAGTGGATCGAACGCCTCGCCGGCCATCTCGTCCGCCGCACCTACGGCGAACCCCGTTGGGAGCGCGGCAAAGGCGCGGTCCTGGCCACCGAGAAGGTGACCCTGTACGGCATTCCGATCGTGGCGGCACGCACGGTGAACTACGGCCGGATCGACCCGGCGCTGTGCCGGGAGCTGTTCATCCGACACGCCCTCGTCGATGGCGACTGGCAGACCCACCACAAGTTCTTCCACCGCAACCGGGCCATGCTCACCGAGGTGGCCGAGCTGGAGAACCGCGCACGACGTCGCGACATCCTGGTCGACGACGAGACACTGTTCGACTTCTACGACGCCCGGGTCGGCCCGGATGTGGTGTCCGCACGGCATTTCGACAGCTGGTGGCACAAGACCCGGCACAGCAAGCCGGACCTGCTGGTGTTCGACCGAGAGATGTTGATCAACGCGTCGGCCGGCACGGTCACGGAGGCGGCGTACCCGAACTCGTGGCGCTCCGAGGGTCCGCCACTGCCGCTGAACTACCAGTTCGAGCCGGGCGCGCGGGACGACGGCGTCACCGTCGACGTGCCGATAGCGGTGCTCGGGCAGGTCGACGCGGACGATTTCGGTTGGCACGTACCGGGCCTGCGCGAGGAGCTGGTGACGGCGCTGATCCGGTCGCTGCCCAAACAGCTGCGCCGCAACTTCGTGCCGGCACCGGACGTAGCCAGGGCGGCACTTGCCGGCCTGCCGGAACGCGGCGAACCGCTGCTGGTCGCGCTCGGCCGGGAGTTGCGGCGGCTGACCGGGGTGACGGTACCGCCGGACGCGTGGCAGCCCGACCAGATCCCGGACCACCTGAAGATCACGTTCCGAGTGGTCGACGAGCACCGGAACACGGTCGCCGAAGGCAAGGACCTGGCCGCGCTGCGTACGGAACTCCAACCACGCACCCGATCCGCCCTCGCCGCCGCGGCGAAGGACGTCGAGCGGACCGGCCTGCGGGACTGGACGTTCGACGCACTGCCACGAAGCCACCGCCAGCGGGTATCCGGTTTCGACGTGACGAGCTATCCGGCCCTCGTGGACGCGGGCGACAGCGTCGACATCCGAGTGTTCGACACCGAGGCCGAACAGCGGTCGGCGATGTGGGCCGGAACCCGCCGGCTGGTGCTGCTGACCGTGCCGTCACCCGTGAAATCGGTGGTACGAGGCCTGGACAACGCGGCAAAGCTGGCGCTTGGCCGGCATCCACACGACAGCATCGCGGACCTGCTCGACGACTGCCTGACCGCGGCCGCCGACCACCTGATCACCCAACACGGCGGTCCGGCATGGGACCGGCCCGGCTTCACGACGCTGCGCGACGCCGTCCGCGCCGACCTGGCCGGCACCCTGTTCCAGGTGATCGACCAGGTCCGACAGGTGCTGACCGCCCGACAGGAAGCCGAGACCCGCCTGGCCGACATGCCGTCGTTCACCCCACCGACCGCGCTGGCGGACGTACGGGCACAACTGGCGGCGTTGGTGTACCGGGGTTTCGTCACCGCGACCAGCCTGGCCCACCTACCAGACGTGACCCGCTACCTACGGGCGATCGAGCGCCGCCTTGAGAAGCTGCCAGAAAACCCGCGCCGCGACGAGGAACGAACGCGGGAGATCGCCGCGATCACGCAGGAGTACCGGCAGTTGGTCGCGGGCCTGCCGGCCGGCCAGGCGGACACCGAGCCGGTCCGCCGAATCAGGTGGATGATCGAGGAACTGCGGGTGAGCTACTTCGCCCAGACACTGCGCACGGCGTACCCGGTGTCGGAGAAGCGCATCTACCGAGCGATGGACGAACTGGCCGGCTGAGCGCCCTGCAACAGAACCGGCCCTCTTGGGGTTCTAAGGGTATGGAACACACAGCACCCGCCCTCCCGCGACCAACCACCACGATCCGCCACGACACCCCGATCGGCACGCTGACCTTGGCAGCGACCGAGCTGGGCTTGGTGAGCAGCTCATTCACCCCACCGGACAAGATCAGCACCCGCCTGTCCATCCGAGCCATCACCGGCACAGACTCACCAGCGGCCCAAACATGGCTGGACCAAACCCGAACCGAACTGGACCAGTACTTCGCCGGCAACCTGCGTGCCTTCACAGTGCCGGTGGACCTACAACTGGCGGGCACGCTCGACCGATCACTTCTGGCCGTCCTGGCCCAGGTCCCCTATGGAGCCACCACGTCATACGGCCGCCTTGGCGCCCGGCTCGGCTTACCACCAGAGGACATCCGCAAGGTAGGCCAAGCAATGGCCCGCAACCCGGTCCTGATCCTGTTGCCCTGCCACCGGGTACTCGGCGCCGACGGCACCCTGGTCGGCTACGCAGCCGGCCTACCAGCCAAACGCCGACTACTGGACCTCGAAAGCAACCAGTCCCAATTAGACCTGAACCTAACCGCCTAACCAACGCCAACCCCGCCGGGGACTTCTGCATCCCGACGCACATCAGCCCCGCGCCGCATCGGCCCGACGCACAAGGAGCCCGACCAACAACACCACCGCCCGGAGCCGCCTCGACCACCATCCGCTCAACCTCAACCTGCCAGGAGAGCGCGACTTGCCGGCGAACGCAATCCACCTCGACCAAACCCACGGACGGAAGGAACCTATCCCGAACGAACTCGACCTCCACACTCCGGCGCATGGCATCACGCACTGCAACCCAAGCCGAACTGTCGCCTGCTCCGCTGTCGCGGTCAGCCTGTCCGGCCTGCTGATCCCGCTGTTCTTCGGCATCGCGCTCGCCCTGATGCTGCCCGCATCGGTGGCCGGACACGCGCAGGCCGGTCGAGGGTTCGGCCACGGACCACCAGGTTGAACGACGTCTGCTGATGGGCCATCGGCGTAGGCAACTCCGGCGGGACCCTCGTCCGCAGCAGGTGCAGGACGTTATCAACGGGAGTGGCGCGGCTCGGCAGCGGTCATCGCAAATCGAATAGGCACAGTCCCCTGGTGCCGCCGACAAACACACTCTTGCTGTCCAGCGTCCACGCGCTGGTCTGCGCGAGTTGATCCATCCTCATGGCCGCGTGTGCGCGGTCAGATCTGCCGTCCCAGATCGCTACTGTGCCGTCGTTGGTGGCGATGGCCAGCCAGGTGCCGTCTGGGGCAATCGCCACCGCGTGGACCCAGCCTTGACGATCGGCGAGGGAGTGGCGTTGGGCACCGGAGGCGGTGTCCCAAGTCCGCACTGCGTCGCCAAGGCCCGCGGTTGCCAGCCAGGTGCCGTCCGGGGAGATCGCCATCGCATAAACCTGGCTTGTATTCCCGGTGAGAGAGCGCCGTTGGGCACCGGACGCGGCATCCCAGATCCGGACCGTGCGATCGTCGCCAGCAGTGGCCAACCACATGCCGTCCGGGGCTATCGCCACCGCGCGCACGTGGTCTTTGTGCCCGGTGAGAGAGCGGCGTAAAGCACCGGACGCGGCGTCCCAGATCCGGACCGTACAGTCGTCGCCAGCAGTGGCCAGCCACGTGCTGTCCGGGGAGATCGCCACGGCTTGGATCCAGCCTGTATGGCCAGTGAGGGAACGACGTAGGGCACCGGACGCGGC
>DATBCR010000243.1:0-4340 GCA_036270375.1 Pseudonocardiaceae bacterium
CTAGTGTCGACGTCGTGCCTATCACCGCCGCCGCGTTGCTGGCAACCTACGACGATCAACTCCGGCCCGCCGAGTGGACGAACCTGGCGCCGGGCACGCACGCCGAGACCGACGGTCCGGTCGTGCGGATCGTCGGGGAGCGGCGCGGATTCGTTGTCGGGCCACGTGATCTCGGCATCGGCGGCGCGGAACTGGACGCGGTGATCGCACGCCAGCGGGACTTCTTCGCCGGTCGCGGGGAGGCCGTCGAATGGAAGACCCGCAGTCACGACCTGCCGGCGGACATCCCGACGCGGCTGGTCGCGGCCGGGTTCGTGGCCGAGGACCGGGAGACCGTGCTGATCGGCGTCGCCGAGGGGTTGGCCGCCGAACCGAGCATCCCGGCCGGCGTCACGATCCGCGCAGTCACCGGCGACACGGACATGCGGCGGATCGCCGAGCTGAAATCCGATGTGCTCGACGACGACCGGAGCTGGCTCGCGGCGCACCTGATCGCGCGGGTTGGCGGCGGCCGGACCGTGGTGATGGTCGCCGAAGCCGCTGACGAGGTCGTTTCCGCGGCCTGGCTGGACTTCGAGCCGGGCACCGAGTTCGCCGGGCTGTGGGGCGGCGCCACTCATCCGGCGTGGCGCGGCCGTGGCATCTACCGCGCACTCGTCGCCCGCCGCGCCCAGCTGGCCATGGCGCGCGGTGTCCGCTACCTGCAGGTCGACGCGTCCGAGGACAGCCGGCCGATCCTGCAGCGCCTCGGCTTCGTCGCCGTCACGACGACCACCCCTTACGTCTGGACGCCCTAGCCCCGTAATCTCGCGGACCTGCGGTTTACTTGCCCCTCGCCGTTGACCACGAGCAGGGGAGCCAGGTATGACCACGATCGACGACACTCAACAGCACCATCCGGCCGTCATCGAGCACAGTGCCAACCGCGCCGCCGACATCCAGCTCCGGATCGCCGACGTCATCACGAAGTTCGCCGGCTCGATGAACTTCGTCTACATCCACGCCGTCGGCTTCGCGGCCTGGATGCTGTTCATCGAGCGGAGCCCGTGGCCGACGCTGACCCTCGTGGTGTCGCTCGAAGCGATCTTCCTGTCCACGTTCGTCATGATCGGGCAGAACCGGGCGTCCGCGTTCCAGCAGATCAAGGCCGACCACGATTTCGTGGAACAGGAACTGGAACTCAAGACCAACACCGAGCTGACCCGCGCGATCCACGCCATGACGACGGAACTGCACTCCCGGCTGGTGCCGGAACCGGGCAAGCCGTAATGCCGCCGGCGGGTCGGCCGGCCGCATGTACACGGCCGGCCGCCGCCATTTCCGGATACGCCCATCCTGATCGACGGCAGGCGGTCAGCTGTCCAGCATGACCTCGCCGCCGGACACTGAAACATTCTTCGAGGGCAGCGGCCGGGGTGCGGGACCGGCCTTCACCGTGCCGTCAACGACGCTGTAGCGGCTGCCGTGGCACGGGCACTCGATCAGTCCGTTCGCGACCTTGTCAACGGTGCAGCCCAGATGCGTGCACGTGGTGCCGAATCCCTTGAACGTGCCCGCTGCGGGCTGAGTGACGACGACGCTGTGGTCGGTGAAGATCATCCCACCGCCGACCGGGATGTCGGACGTCTTGGCGAGCGCGGTGCCGCCACTGGCACCACCGCCGCCGCCGGTGGTCGCGGGCGCGCCGCCGCCGGTGGTGGCCGGTGATCCGCCGGTCGACCCACTGCCTGTGTTGCTGTTGCTGCTGCACGCGGCGAGGCCGACACCGGCGACGACGACGGTGCCGGCCACCGCGGCCGTGCGTATCAACTGGCGACGACTGACGTTGCCGTCCTGGCCGTCCGTCGTCTCGACGTCGTCGACCTGCGTGTATTCAGCGTCCCGTGCGATGGTCATCCGATCCACTCCGTTCAGTGTCGATCCGGTCACTGTCACGATCCCGAAGGTATCGCCATGCGTTCGTATGCCCACGGTTTGCGGGGTTTTGCGCAGGCTGACCGTCAGGTCGGCGCCCCGACAGCGTTGACGGGTACGTCCGGCGGAGCCCGGCCGCACCGTTCCCGATCGGGGACGGTCGAGCGGCCGTGCGGGAAAAACTTAGACGGTTCGGCCGACTGCGGTGCTGCCAGTCCCGCCGCCGATACTGTCCGTAGTGGATACGTTCGTATGCCGCCGACGGATTGGGCATGGCCGTGATTGGGACGAACCACTCAGCGTTGTTGTCCAGGCAACGCTCCTGACGTGCGGAGATGACTCGGTCACGCGCCGGCTTCAGCCGAGAACTTTTTGACTACGGAAAGGCCATTTGATTGTCAATAAGTTGACAACGGATGCGGCCGACCTACGCTCTGCGTTCATGACGGATGTCGATCGGGTCTCCGGCGACCTGGTCGGCGTCGACGAGCTGCTGGAGTCCACTGAGGACGAGGGCGAGGCCCGCCGACACCGGCGGTGGGGCCGGATCGCGGTGCAGGTCAGCCTTGGCCTGTTGGCCCTGCTGGTGTTCGGTGTGGCCGGGCTGCTGTGGCAGGTGACCGATTCGGTGACCGGCTCGGTACACACGGTGCGTGTCGCCGCCCTGCCGCCCGCACCGGCCGACCCGTCCGGCGCGCCGATGACCGTGCTGCTGCTGGGTTCGGACCTGCGGGCGGGCGCGGACGTCAACGACGGCAGCGGCGTGACCGGCCAGCGCGCGGACGCGATCATGCTGATCCGCCTGAGCGCCGACCGTAGCCGGATCGACGTGCTGTCCATCCCTCGGGACTCCTGGGTGGCCATTCCGGGCCACGGCGTCGCCAAGATCAACGCGTCGCTCGGCGGCGGCCCGTCGCTCGTCGTGCAGACCGTGCACGCGCTCACCGGCATCCAGATCGACCACGTGGTGGTGATGGACTTCAACGGCGTCCGCGACATCACCACCGCACTCGGCGGCGTCACGATCGTCAACGAGAAGGCCATGACCGACCCGAGGAACGGCTCACATTTCGACGCCGGCCCGATCACGCTGTCCGGCGACCGGGCGCTGACGTACGTGCGGCAGCGCTACGGCCTGCCAGGCGGTGACCTCGACCGGATCGGGCATGAGCAGCAGTTGGTGTCCGCGATCAGCCACAAGCTGGCCCAGTCCAATCTGGTCGCCAGCCCGCTGCTGGCCGAACACGTGGTGCGGATCGTCGCGGACAACATGACCGTCGACGCGGGACTCACGCCGACCCTGATGACACAGCTGCTGGTGGACATCGTGTCCACGCCCTCGCAGGGTGTGCACTTCTATACCGCGCCGACGGCAAGCTTCGGGCGTTCGTCGGACGGCCAGGACTACATCAACCTGGACATGACGAAACTCGCGGCGGCGTGCCAGGCGCTGCGGGACGACAAGCCGGTTCCGTTGCGCGGCACGCACTTCAACGTACCGTGACAGGCGATCGATCAGTCGAGCGTGATGGGTTCCCGCAGTTCGGTGACCCACGTGTCCGGGTCACCCTGGCAGTCGAGGTAGAGCTCGCGTTGTGGGCCGCTGGAGCGGTAGCCGTTGGCGTCGATCCACCGGGCGATGGCCTGCCATGCGGGTAGCACGGCGTCCATCCGGCCGCGATGGACGATGGTGGCCGCCGTCTCGGCCGCCGGCAGGTCCGCGACCGTGAGTCCATTGAGGTCGCGGTCGGGGTCCGCGTCGGCCGGGACGGCGGCGTGCACCCGTACGGTGTCCTCATCGCCGGGGACGCGCTCGTAGTAGCACGTCAGCCGCCCGGACGGCGTGATGTCCGCCTTGTCGAGGCGTCGGCCCAACTCGGCGCACAGCGGGTGGACGACGGGTCCGATGTCCTCCGGGCGGAAACTGGCCGCCGTGTCGGTCAGTTCGAGCAGCCGGACCGCCGGGAGGCGTTTCACCACGATGTCGTCGACGGGCAGTTGGCCCTCGCGCTCGATGATCCGCAGTCGGGCCTCGATCTGGGTCAGGCGCAAGGCTTCCGTGGTGAGGGTGGCGGCAAGTTCCGCGCGGCGCAGGGTGAGCATGCCCCGCACCTGTTCGACGCTGACCCGCTCGTCGAGCATCACGCGCACCTGTGCCAGCGTGAAGCCGAGATCCTTCAATGCGACGATGCGGTTGAGCTGGGCCAGTTGCGCGGCCTCGTAGTGGCGGTAGGCGCTGGTCGGGTCGACGTGCGCGGGCCGGAGCAGGCCGATCGCGTCGTAGTGCCGGAGCATGCGGACCGACACCCGGCCGTGCCGCGCGAAGTCTCCGATGGTGAACATGGCGCCAGTGTCCCGGTTCAGTGGATCGGCGGCCGGACGAAGCCGCCGACGACGTCGGCCGCGAGTTCGGCGAAGGTGATCGC
>DATBCR010000244.1:0-11645 GCA_036270375.1 Pseudonocardiaceae bacterium
CAGTTCGGTCCGGCAGAACCTGGTGTCCTCACGGGCTTTCACGCACCACCGCAGCGCCGAGGCCAACCCGCGCAACACAAGTCGCCGCGTGCGGCCGGGACACGCCAGTCGCAGCGCCTGTTCCGTCTCCCGGCGGACCCCGCGTTCGTCGGCGCGGCTGTCCCGCACGGTCCGGCCCTGGCTGACCAGCGGGCGCACCATGTCCAGCAGCATCCACGGCCGCTGCCGTGGTGTCGGCTGCTCCAGTTTCAGGTCGCCGGCGGCGCGGTCGCCGTAGCGGCGCAGGTGCTCGACGGCGGCGTCGGCGACTGCCCGGCCGTACCGCCCGGCCACCAGATCCGTCCACAAAGCCTTGGCGGCACCGGGTTCCTCGGCGCGGAGCACCCGTTCGCGGAGCACCGGGTCGGCGCCGACCAGTTCGGCGATCGCGATCGCGGAGCGCAGTCCGGCGAGCGAGCGGTTGTCCGCGCCGCCGGACAGCAGGCCGAGCATCAGGGACAGGTCCCGCTGGCCGGCCCACCGCCGCAACAGCGCGTCCAGCGCGACGGTGGCCAGGATGCTGTAGACGCTGTTGGTGATCGTCACGCCCCACCGCACGCCGACCTGCGCCCATATCCGGCGGTAGAAGCGGACCAACTCCGCCGGGCCCGCTTCGTCGATCCGCTCCGCGGCACCGGCCGCGGTGCCGTCCCACCACCGCAGGAACGCCCGCACCTCGCCCGGATGGCGGGCAACCCGACGGGCCAGGCCAGGCGCGAGCCGCAGCGCGCGCAACCGCCTGCCGGGACGGGGCGGCGGGCCGTCGGAGCCCTCGGCGAGGCCCATGCCGTGTTCCCACCAACCCTGAATGAACTCGAACGCGCGCATCTGGCCGTGCAGCGCGTACCAGGCGTCCAGGCGGTAGAACACGCGGCCGTTGAGCAGGCCGACCATGCGCTCAAGGTGGTGGGTGTTGGCGCGCAGGCTACGTTCGGACACGCCGAGCCTGCGGTACGCGTCGAGGAAGATCAGCCGGTAGAACTCGCGGGCCACCGTGTAGGTCAGCGTGCTCGAAACGCCCGGATAGCTCTCGGTGACGTTGTTGTTGCTCCACAGTACATCCCTGGCGGGCGCAGTCGCCTCGGGCAGCACCATCGGCCGTGCCTGCACGACGAACAGTTCGCCGTCCTCGGTGACGGCGCCCTCGATGTCCTGCGGGCCACCGAAATACCGCTCGATCCGGTTGGCCAACTCGACGATCCGGCCGACCATGTCGTCGCGGAGCACCGGTACGTCGGCCAGTTCCGTTGGCACGTCGAGTAATGCCAGCTCGCCACGAGTGTCCACAGTAGGCGGTCCGACCTTGTGCCGCTTGCTGGCGACCTCGGCGTGCACGGCGCCGGTGTCGGCCGGCACGAAAAAGTGGTCCACGTCGGCCTTCTCCCGCACGACGCCCTCGCCGATGCCGTACGCGGCGGCGATCACGTGCCGCGCGGCGCCGTCCCTCGGGTCCCGCGTGAACGCAACGAACGACCGCGCGCCGAGCACCATCCGCTGTACGCCGACGGCGATCCGGGTGGCGGCCGGGTCGGCGCCCCGGCGTAGCCGGTAGAGCACGGCCTCCGGTTTGTACGCCGACGCCCAGCAGCCGAGGATCCTGGTCAGCAGGTCTTCCCTTGGCACGTAGAGGAAACTCTCGCTCATGCCGGCGAACGGGTCGCTGACGTCGTCCTCGCCGGGCTGGCCGGCCGCCGGCACGACACACGCCCGGACCGCCGCGAGGCCGTTGACGCCGATGACGTCGTCGAACTCGGCGAGCGCCCGCTCGGCGACCGACCGTGGCACGGCGAGCCCGGTCACCGCCTTGGCGGCGGCCAGGCTCCACTCCTTGACCTCCGCCAGATCGGTGACCGTCGGCGGTGGCGGCAGTTCGAGGTCGGCGACGGCGAGGTCGAATGCCGTGGCCGGCAGGCAGAACAGCCGTGGTACCGGGAAACCGGCCAGCCGCATCGACTCGAGGCGGGCGAACTTGTTGCCGACGGTCGCCGCGTCGAGCAGGAACTCGCCGCGCGCCAACATCTCCGTCATCGGTCCGCCTCCGGGTGCCAGCCGTTCACATGCAGGACGTCGTCCAGGGGGCGGCGGGTGGCCGGCCGGAACCGGGTCCGCAGCGGGTGCGCGGTCGGCAGCAGGGCGCCCTGGCGGACCGTCTGCGGCAGCCCGAGTAGGCGCCCCACCCGCCATTCCCGGGCCAGGTGCACGGTTGTCCACGTGGTGGCGAGGCCGTGTGCGCGGGCGGCGAGGGCGTAGCTCCACGCGGCCGGCAGCAGCGAGCCCCACAGGCCGGCCTGGTTGCCGTCGGGCAGGCGCGGGTCGTCCAGTTCGAGGCACGGGATGACGAGCACCGGCACCAGGTGCAGCTTCTCGGCCAGGTCCCGCGCACTGCGCAGTATCTTGGCGGCGGCCGGATCGATGCTGTCGGCTCCATCGAGGGCAGCCTGGTTGCGGGCGTAGAAGGCCTCGCGGTAGATGTCCGCGACCTTGGCTCGGAGATCCGGATCGGTGAGCACGATCCACCGCCAGCGCTGCTGGTTCGTGCCGTTGGGCGCCTGTAGGGCGATCCGCAGGCAGGTCTTGACCAGGTCGAGGTCGACGTCGCGGGTCAGGTCGAGGCCGGCGCGCACCGAACGGGTCGTGGTGAGCAGTTCGATGCAGGTCAGATCGGTCACGTGCTCACCACACTCCTGGCAGCAGTCGGGGCCGACTTGTCGCGTACTCGCGATAAGCGGGCAGTATCAACAATTCCCGCTCCTCGACCCGGATCCGCCAGCCGATGGCGACGGTCAGCGCAAGGAACAACGGCACGCTCAGTGGGTTGAGGAAGAACAGGACGAGGCCGAGGTGGCCGAGCATCATGCCGGCGTACGCGGGATGGCGGATGACGCGGTACGGGCCGGTGCGCACGATCGCGTGGTCGTCGCGGCGGATCACGTGGTGCGAGTAGAACCGGCCGAGCACCCGGATCGCGACCAGCCGCAGCACGACGCCACTTCCGAACAGCAACAACGGAAGCACGGCGAACGGGGTCAGCAGGTGCCACGGCAGCGGCCCAACGACGGCGGCGGTGACGGTTCCGAAGCGGAGCACGCCGTACGCCAGCAGGGTGGCGACCTCGCGCGGCCGGGCGGCCGGCACCCGGAACGTCACCGGTATCTCCAGCAGCAGCCAGAGGATGTTGAGCACGATGAACAGGGCCGCGAACCGCTCTACGGGGTCGTCCAGACGTTTTCCCAGCAGCCCCACGACATTCGCGCCGAGGATGGCGACGAACAGGGCTGGCGTGACGTACCGGGGGTTCACCGCGACCGTCCTTGCTCGCGCAGCCTGCGGTAGGCGGCCGAGGTGCAGAAACGGACCACATAGGACAGTCGGCCGATCGGGTTGGCACTGCCCCGCACCACAACGTCGATGTCGAACACGACGCGGTTGCCGCGCGGTGGGCCGACCGGCCAGCGCAGTGCGAGCGGGGTGGCGCGGGATGGCGTGGTCGGCAGGTCGGCGGTCAGGCTCATCCAGACCAGTTGGGTACCGGCCGGGCGGCCGTGCACCCGGTAGCCGGCCACGGTCAGGAGTTGACGGCCGGCCTCGACGATCTCCTCGACACTGTAGCGGCCGGCGTCCGCTCGGCGCAGGAAGTGGCTGGGGGGCGGGGAAAGCAGCGGAGCGCGGAGGTGGTCGGCGGAGCGGGTCGGCTCGCCGATCAGCACGTTGCGCGGGTCCTTCCGGTGCACAAGGCCGGCGTCGATCGGCACGACGGGGCAGTCGTCGTGGCGCGCGGGTGGCGTCGGCTGGTCGTCCGGGCGGAGCGTGATCACGCCGGAGCACACGGCGGAGTCGTCCTGGGTGGCCGCGACCGTGAATCCGTCGTCTGCGCGCGCCGCGAGCACCGTCACAGGCCGGTCCAACTCACACAGCCGAAAGAATTCCAGATCGATCCACGTCCGTGTGTCAACGTCATCCGTGCACCGTCGAACCCGCTCCAGCAAGGCGGTCAACAACAACATGCCGGACACGTGATCGAGCGGATGGTCGAAGAAAAACGGATGCCGCCGGTCGACGAACAACTCGTCACCGCGCACATCAAGGGATTCCGGTAAACGCAATTGGTGCTGGTCGGTCGACACGCCGGGACGCTATCACCGCCGACCAACCGATTCACCCGGTCCAACAGCCCGTCACAGCACATCTGACCAGCACGGACACCCGAGCGCACCGCCAAGCTGACAAACTCCCAAGCCCGATCGAGAGGCATCGCTGGCTGTTTGCCGCCGACGCGAGTACACAGAACCTCGGCAGTGCGTCCTGTTCGACACCAGACACGAGAGGACCGAAGCTGATGCCACACGTCACCGTTGGTGATGATCACGGTGTTGCCGTCGAGTTGTACTACGAGGACCGGGGTGCCGGGCAGCCGGTGGTGCTCATCCACGGCTGGCCGCTGTCCGGGCGCGCGTGGGAGTCCCAGGTGCCCGCGCTCGTCGACGGCGGGTATCGGGTGATCACCTACGACCGGCGCGGATTCGGCTCGTCGTCGCAACCGTGGGACGGCTACGACTACGACACGATGACCGCCGACCTGCACGCACTGATCGAACATCTCGACCTGACCGGCGTGACCCTCGTCGGCTTCTCCATGGGCGGCGGCGAGGTTGCCCGCTACGTCGGCACGTACGGCACCGCGCGGATCGCCAAGGCCGTGTTCGCCGCCGCCGTGCCGCCGTTCCTGTTCAAGTCGGAGCAGAATCCGGACGGCGGCCTCGACCAGACCGTGCTCACCGGGTTCCACGACGGCATCCGCGCGGACCGGATCGGGTTCGTGGACCAGTTCGTGACCAACTTCTTCGCCGTCGACGGCCGTACCGATCTGGTCAGCGAACCGTTGCGGCGCTACAACGTGCAGATCGCGGCCGGCGCCTCGCCGAAGGGCACGCTTGACTGCACGACGGCCTTCGCCACCACCGACTTCCGCGACGACCTCAAGGCTTGCACGATCCCCACACTGGTCATCCACGGCGACGCGGACGCCATCGTGCCGTTCGAGATCAGCGGCAAGCGCACCGCCGAGACCATCGACGGCAGCAAGTTGGTGCTGGTGCCCGGCGCGCCACACGGCCTCAACGTGACCCACGCCGACACATTCAACGCCGAACTGCTGGCATTCCTGCGTTCCTGAGCGACACACGCACCGGTCGGGTGTCACACGTGGCACCCGACCGTCACGCGTGTGCCCTTACGGTCACCGGGCCGATGGTCAGTTCCGGCCTGCCCTCAAGGATCTCGCCGACACGGGCCACCCGCTCGTCCAGCTCACGACGCCGGGCCGAGGTGAGCCCGCCGACCGGTTCCACCGTGATGTCGAGTCGCCTGCCGGTACGGCGGTGGTGCCACACGCCGGCCACCGTGCCGTCCACGAGCAGCACCGGGAACGTGCCCGCCTGCCCACCGGCCAGTGCGCGTTCGGCCGCACGGCCGGGAAACAGCAGTTCGCGTGGACGGCCGCCGACCACGTACGGGTCGAAATAGGGCAGCAGCCGTAGGCCGTTCGGCGGCTCGGCCGGCATCGCGGTATCGTCGGCCGCGAGCCACATTACGGTGCCGTCCAGTTCGACCGGCGCGAGTTCGCCACCCAGCGACTCGAACAACTCGGCCGCCCAGAGTCGAGGCGCGCCAAGCCATCGCGCGAAATGCTCCGGTGTCGCGGGACCGTAGGCGTGCAGATAGCGCCGAACCAGATCGGGCAGCGCGGCCTCGGCCGGCACTCGTCGCGCCAACCACCGACGTGGACTGGCGTACGTGACCTTGCGCCCCCGATTGGCCCCGAAGCACAGCACGCCTTGGTACGCGGCCGGAGTAACCGCCTGGCGCCATCGCGGCCACAGCTCCCCGAACGCCGGCATCACCGGATCCCCCGCCCATGGCCCGGTGTGCTCGACGACCGCCGCGCTCAGCTCGTCGATGGTCAGTTCGGCGTCGGCGAGTGCGACGTCGATCGCCGCCACGACCTGCTCGGTCTGCGCGGGCGTCAACCGCACGTCGTCCGGGAACTGGCCCATGGCAACGGGAATCGCCGCCAGCGCGGCCGTCCACATCGGGAGATCCCGTGCCGGCAACAGATGCACCGTGCCGCGTGGCCCGAACGTCTTGACAAGGCTGCGATCCGTCCACAGCGCGTCCCGCACGTCCGCCCGCGTACCGTCCGCCAACCGCAGCCCGACCGACAGTTCCGCCGCCGACATCACCTGTGCGTGCGCGCCACACATCGCGGCCACCGCGTCGACCGGCCCCGCAGCGGGCGAAGACAGGGCGTGCCGATCCAACCGGCGTGCCGAAACCTCCGCCCACGACACGCGCGGCACCCCGCCGGACACCGCGGCCCGGCGGGATGCCGCGCGGCTCGTCAGGCCTGGCCCTTTCGGTACTGGCGGCCGAATTCCGCCATTCCGGCACCGATCTGCGTGTCCGGCACGGCGGGCACGGCGGCATCGGGATGGTGGTGCCGGCCGACGGGCGACGGCGAAACCGACTGCGTACTGGCCGGGCTGCACACCGCCGACGCGTCGTTCACCGGCCCCAGCACCTCACCGCTGGTCGGAATCGCGCCGGGCCGCACCGGACGCCGAGGCTCGTCCTCGAGGACGTGGCCCAGGTTCTCGGCGTGCGCGTCCCGTGCGGTCATCGACCGCAGGCCGAACGTGGACTCGATCAGCTTCAGCGTGGACGCGTGCTCGAACGGCCCGTGGTGCACGATCCGCGCGGGCGCCAGGTTGGACACCACGATGGCCGGCACCCGGAAACCGAGCTGGCCGTAGTCGGGCACCAGTTGGCCATCGGTGGGAACGGAGCTGTCGCCGGTGTGGTCGACGGTTGCCGGGTCGGTGTCGTCGCGGACGCGCGGTGGTAACACGTGGTCGTAGAACCCGCCCCACTCGTCGAAAGTCACGACGAACACGGTGTTGTCAAGGTATCCGGCGTCGGCAAGGGCGTGGTAGGCGTCCGCGATGAACCGTTCGCCGAGCCGGATGTCGGCCTGCGGGTGGTCGTCGGCCGATGTGCCGATCGACTCGACGTCGAAGGCCGGGTCGATGTAGCTGACGTTGGGCAGGTTGCCGGCGGCCACGGTGTCGATGAACGACGGTGTGGTGACCGGGATGCCGAGCGCGTCGGTGTCACCGTCGGCGAACGGATGCCAGAACGGGAAGTACTTGGTGCCCCACAACGCCAGGAACGGCAGGTCGCGGAAGAAGTAGCCGCCGGTCGGCACGCCTTGGGTGTTCGGGATCGGCGAGAGCTGGTCCCAGATGGACGGCAGTTTCGAGATGGTGTTGGAGTTGTGGTCCCGGTCCGTGCGGGCCGAGTGCTGGTAGAAACGATTCGGAAAGGTCTCACCGGCGAACGAGCAGAAGTACCGGTCCAGCACGGTGTAGTGCTCGGCGAGCGCCCCGATCACCGGGAGGTCGGGGACGGCCTTGCGGCTGCGGTCGTGGTGCAGGTTGGTGTAGTAGCCGATCGGGAAAGTGTTGGCGGCGGCCAGTTTCACACCGGGGAAGCCGACGGGCTTGGTGGGCCGGTTGAGGAATCCGTCCATCCCGCCGTCGTTGCGCTGGACGAGGAAGCCCTCCCAGCTGTGGTCCGGGTCGCTGTAGCCGCAGCCCTGGAAGTCCGGCGCCAGCGCGTAGTTCGGGTAGATGTTGCCGTCCGGCGCCGGGAAGGTCAGGTCGTGTCGGCCGTCCGCACCGGGCAGCCAGCCGAGGAAGTGGTCGAATGACCGGTTCTCCATCATGAGCACCACTACGTGCTCGACGCCCTTCGAGCCATGTGGGAGGAGAGCCGGGCTTGCGTTGGCTGCCGCTTGGGACAGCAGGTCCGTTCCGGTGATCGCCACGCCGGAAGCACCCATGAGCTGGAGAAACATTCGACGAGTAAGCACCGCGCAAGTATAGGAGCATGGGTGCTGAACACCAGGCCAACTCCGGATGGCCGTGCGGTCACATGTCACAACGCCGGGTCGATAGGCTGGCGCCATGCACACCGCGCGGCACGAGCCGCCCGCAGCCGTCCGTCTACTGAGGAGCGTCGCGTGACGTCGCTCGCGGGTGCCGGCCCGTTCGCCGGCCAGTCGATCGCCGAGTTGGCCGGCCGCCTGCGGAACGGCGGGACCACGGCGCGGACGCTCGCCGAGTCGGCGCTGGCCGCCGCGACCGAGTTCGGACCGGCGCTGAACTGCTACGTCACCGTCGACAACGACGGCGCACTGCGGGCCGCCGAGCGGGCCGACCGGGAACTGGCCGACGGTCACGACCGAGGGCCGCTGCACGGCATCCCGGTGGCCGTGAAGGACCTCATCGACACCGAGGGCCTGCGCACCACCCGTGGCTCCTGGCATTTCGGCTACCACGTGCCCAAGGCCGACGCAGCCGTCGTGACCGCGCTGCGCACGGCGGGCGCGGTGATCGTCGGCAAGACCCACACGCACCAGTTCGCCTACGGCCCGACCGGCGACGTCGCCCACAACGGCCCGGCCCGCAACCCGTACGACCAGACCCGGATGACCGGCGGATCGAGCTCGGGTTCGGCCGCCGCCGTCGCCGCGGGTCTGGTGCCAGCCGCCCTCGGCACCGACACCGGCGGCTCGGTGCGCATCCCGGCCGCGCTGTGCGGCATCGTCGGCCTGCGCCCCACCCAGGGCACGCTGCCCGGTACCGGCGTGTTCCCGTTGTCCGCGTCGCTGGACAGCGTCGGCCCGATGGCCGCCACGGTCGCCGACACCGCGCTGCTGTTCGACGCGCTGACGGGACACCGCACACCCGCCGCCTCGATCACCGGCCTCCGGGTCGGCGTCGTCCGTTCCGACGAGACCGAGCAGATCGTGCCGGCACAGGCCGAGGCGCTGGAGCGCGCGCTGGCCGCGCTGAGATCAGCCGGCTTCGTGATCAACGAGACCTGGATATCGGACCTGGCCGACCACAACATGCTGTACCGCAACATCCAGGGCCCGGAGGCCCGCGCGGTGCACGCCGACCGGGTCGCCAACGCGCCAGAGGGGTTCGAGCCGGAGATCCTGGTCCGCCTTGCGCAGGCCGCCGAGGTACCCGGCTGGGAGTACATCTCCGCGATGCGCGAACGCGCCCAGGAACGCGACTATTTCCCGCAACGAGTGGACATGGACCTGCTTGTCCTGCCGACGGTCCCGATCGAGGCTCCCCCGATCGGCGCCCGGGACATCGACCTCGGTGCCGACTACACCAATCCGGTCACCGCGCTGCTCGCCCTCAACGCGCCGTGGAGCGTGCTCGGCGTGCCGGCGATCAGCGTCCCGGTACCCGGCGCCGGACTGCCCGGCTCGGTCCAACTGGTCGGCCGAGCCGGCGGCGACGCCCATGTCCTCGCCGCCGCCGCCACGCTTGCCGCACACTTGTAATCGTTCTACCCCAAGCGGATCCGGGGATCGAGGGCGCCGTACAGGATGTCCGCGATCAGATTGAACGTCATGATGAAGATCGCCGTGACCACCAGCCAGCCGAGCACCATCCACGGCTCGACATGGCTGACCGAGTCCACGATCAGCCGACCCATGCCGTTCCAGCCGAACACGGTCTCCGTGATGACCGCGCCACCGAAATTTGCGCCGATGTTCAGCGCGGACAACGTCACCACGGGAATGAGCGTATTGCGGAAAGCGTGCCGAAAGATGACCCTGGCCTGCGAAAGACCCTTGGCCTGCGCGGTACGCACGTAGTCGGCGTTCAGCGCGTCCAGCATCGCGCCGCGCTGGAACCGGCTGTAGAGCGCGAACTGGATGGCCAGCAGGCACAGCACCGGCAGCACGTAGACGCCGGTGGCCTGGTAGACGTGGTGCCAGAAACCGCCGGAATACCCGCCGGGCGGACTGCCGGACGTGGTGATCCACCGGCCCATACCGGACGCCTGCAATGCGTTGTTCAACGGAATCGCCGCCGCCTTCAGCATGATCGCGATACAGAACAGCGGCAGCGAGAACAACACGAACGCGATACCGGTCAGCGTGTAGTCCATCCGGGAATACTGTCGAACCGCGCTCACCACACCGATGAGCATTCCGATCATTATGGCGAGCAGTTCCGCGAATATGACCAGCTTGGCCGTGACCCCCAGCGCCGCGAGCACCTGCGGCTTGACCGGCTGGTTGTTGTCGCCGGGCACCACGTTCCGGTTCCAGTCACCACGGACGAAGTTGGCCGCCCAATGACCGTAGCGCTCGAAGAACGGCTGGTCGTACCCGACGATCCGCTCCTCGGTCGCCACCGCGGCCGGCAGCCGGGGCTGGGCGGCCTTCCAGTCGCCGAGCGGGTCGCCCATTGTGTTGACCAACGAGAAACACAGAAAACTCGCCAGGGCGAGCACCGGGACGAAAATCAGCACCCGGCGAATGATGTAACTGAGCATACCGGCGTCTCCCCATACGTGGGCACGGCAGAACACAACAATGTCTGAGTGAGCGCCGCCCATAAGTACCGCGCATCGCGCCGGCCAACACGGCCGCGATGACGCTGCGGATATGCTAAACGCCACAAGTCGCCCATCGCGTGAATCGTCACCAAACGGTGACACCGTCGTGGCCAGTGGTAATCAGCCGATCACGGAGTAAGCCGACGCAGGCGCGCCATCCCTTCCCACGTCTGTTCGTCACGGGGCGTGTAAACCTGGATACGCAACCCCGGCATCGCGGACACGGCAAGCTCCGTCGCGTCGAACGTCAGCAGCCCGACCGCTGGGAAGTTGAAGCGCCGCAAGCGAACCGACGGACCCGCGACCTCCTGCCGCGCCCAGAGCCGCGCGAACTCCGGGCTCAGCTCGGCCAGCCTGCGAATGTCCTCCTCCCAGTCCGGATCGCCGACGTGATGCGCGTACTCGGCCCGCAGCCGCCCGACCAGATAGCCGGCCTCCTCGTCGAAGTTGACGAGTCGGTCCCGCGCGGCCGGCTCGGTCAGGCAACACCACAACGTGTTCTTGTGCACGCACGGCCGGGTGTGCCAGTCCCAGAACAGGTGCTCATGCGCATCGTTGCCGCCGAGCACGTCGTACCGGCAGTTCACCAGCGACGCCGGCAGCGGGTCCAGCGAACGCACGATCGCCTGCACCGTCTCGGGTACTTCGACCGACCCGCTCGACCAGCGCACCGGGGTGGCCTCGGCCAGTCGGTACAGGTGCCAGCGCTCGACCGGCGCCATCCGTAAGGTCTGCGCGATCGCGTCCAGCACCTGCCAGCTCGCGTTGATCGGCCGCCCCTGCTCCAGCCACGTGTACCAGGTGATGCCGACGCCGGCGAGCAGCGCGACCTCCTCCCGCCGCAGCCCGGCCGTGCGCCGCCGGGCTCCAGGTGGCAGCCCGACGTCCGCCGGGCTGAGCCGACCGCGCCGCGCCTTCAGAAAGTCGCCGAGTTCGGCCCGTCTGCGCCGGGTCGCGCCGGCCGGCCGTCCCGGTTGCGCCTCGGCTGTCGTCACGTGCCCATTCTGACCTGTTGGTCCGACAGGCACGCCGGGTTTCCACCCGTAGCCGGGTACTCCTGATAACAGCATCACTGGGCTCTCACCAGGCGCGGCGCGCCGGCCGCACTGTTCCGACCATGA
>DATBCR010000245.1:0-2248 GCA_036270375.1 Pseudonocardiaceae bacterium
GATCGCCAGCAGCGCGGCGGCAAGCGCGACCCAACGCGACTGACGGCGAATTGTCCAATATCCTGCCATTGCGCCATCCCCCCTTGTGGCTGAGCAGGAAAATACCGCCTCCGTTGGCGGTCGGCCGGCGACATCGGGGCGAACATTGTGTGAACGGCGCCGACCGGAATGCATGCACGAAATCGTGTCCGGAGTGGGTGAAATCGCGGTGCCTACACGCGGGGTAACGTCACACCCTGAACCCGTTGGGGCGTCAGGGTTTGATGCCGACGCCGGCCAGGAACACCGCGCGCCCGGCGTCGGCTTCGGTGTCCGCCGGATAGTCCGGGCGCCACTGCGGGGTGAACACCACGCCCGGCTCGACCAGATTCCAGCCGGTGAACAGGCCGGTGATCTCCGCGCGCGACCTGTCGTGCATGGATTCCTTTGACGCACGGTACATCGGGGCGGCCTTGGTCACCTCGTCCGGCACGCCATCCATGGTTGCGTGGGTGATCACCACCATGCTGCCGGCGGCCAGCCGGTCCCGGTAGCCGGCCACCACGCCGGCCGGATCGTCGGTGTCCGAGAGGAAGTGCAGCACTTTGCTCATCAGCAGCCCGACCGGCTGGCACAGGTCGAGCAGGCCGGCGATCCGCTGCTCGGCCAGCACCGCCGACGCGTCCCGCAGGTCGGCCCGCAGCGCGGTCGACCGGCCGTCGCCGTTGGTCAGCACCTCGGCGTATGCGATGGCGATCGGGTCGGAGTCCACGTACGCCACCCGGCACCGTGGGTCCACCGCCTGGGCGATCTCGTCCACCCGGCCGCCGGCCAGGATGCCGGAACCGAGATCGAGGAACTGCCGGACACCACGGCGCGCGCCGAACCGTACCGCTCTGGTCAGGAATGCCCGGTTGGCCCGTGCGACCTCGCGCGCCCAGGGCACGGTGCACAGCAGTTGACGGGCGAAAGCACGGTCCACAGCGAAGTTGAACGAACCCCCGAGCAGGTAGTCGTAGATACGGTAGGTACTGGGCTGGTCGACATCCCGGTCACCTAAGAGGCCCGGCTCACCCGATTGGTCCACCAAGCGAGCATACGGTGAATAGTTCGGACGCGGACGGGGTACTTGTGGGCACTGTCGGGTAACGGTTGGTTGAACGTTGACAGAATTTGAAATCCGGCATCGGTGCTGGCCGTGGTGGGGGGTGTCGGGAAATACTGTTTTCGTCGTTTTGGCTGGCGTCGCGGGAGAGGAGTTCGGATGCTGTACATGTTCGGGTTCGATCTGGTCGGCGTTGTGGTGGGGGATCTGTACTTCGTCGATCCAACGCCGGCAAAGGGGCAGGAGGGCGCGGAACACGGCGTCCGGCTGGAGGTGCGACTGCTCGAACGCGGTCCGCTGGTCGGCTCGATCTACTCGGCACAGCCGATCACGGTCGAGCGCCCGGTGTGGCGTGCCGACTTCCTGGAATCCGTGGACGGGACGCCGGGGAGTTTCGACCGCACGCACCACCACCCGGTGTTCCGAGGGTGGGATCCGACCAGCCGGGTGTTCGAGCGCGCGTTGTCCGCCGATCCGTTGGGCTGGCTGGCCGGCAAGCTCGCGGATCTGGACGGCCTGCTGGCCGAAGCGGGCTTCCCTGCCGACACCGCCGGTCCCGATGACGCGACGGAACTCCGCGACGCGGCACCTGAGATCGTGGACGCCACCCGCAAGCTGCTCGACCGGGTACGCGCGGGCGAACTCGGCAATCCGCCACGGCCCGAACCGGTCGCCTCGGTCGACGGCGAGCCTGCGCTGGTTCGTTCCGGCTGGCTCTAGCCGGCGGCTGGATCATCGGAAACACGGCACCGATCCAGTGCGGTGCCGTGCTTCCGTGCTTCCCAAGCCCTCGGATGCGCTGCCTCGTAAGAAACTCAGGCCGCGGCTTCCGGTGATGCCGTCACACTCACCGGCAACCGGGCGTGCCGGCCCGTCGTGCGGCGGATCAGGTTCGCATACGAGGTGACCATCCGGCGTTGTCCGAACCTGTTGCGGCTGGCCAGAATCGCGGCGGCGAACTGGTCGCGCCTGCCAAGCGCCTCGGACCAGGCCGCGGCTGTCGCCCCGGGATCGGGCGCGGCCAGCAGGCCACGGCCGTCGACGATCGACGCGCAGTCGCCGACGTCGGTGGCGACCGGGATCGCACCGCACATCATGCCTTCGATCAGGCACAGCGGGGCCGCCTCGCCGTACGCCGAAGTCAGGGCCACGATGTCGGCCGCC
>DATBCR010000246.1:0-2980 GCA_036270375.1 Pseudonocardiaceae bacterium
GAAGTGGCTGTGGTCCGGGTTGGGATAACCGACGCCACGGACGACGGCCAGCCGGTTGTCGTCCCACAGGGTCTTGAAACCGGTCATGCCGGGGTTCAGGCCGAGCCCGTCACCGAGGTTCAACACCTGACTCGGCTGGTACGCCAGGTCGGCCCTGGCCTTCTGGTACGCCGGATCACCAGCCGGGACAACGGTGTTGAGCCCGTCGTTGCCGCCATAGAGCGTGACGACCACCAGCACGCCCTTGCCCGGCTGCAGCGGCGTCTGCTGGGCGGCCGCGAACAGGTCCGACCAGTGCACCTGCGTGGCACCGAAGGCCATCGCGCCAGCGGCGGTCACACCGGACGCGAACAGAAACCGACGGCGAGTGAGCCTGTCCACAATGTCTCCCCTACTGGCTGACGAGGTATTCGGGGGCGCAGGCGGCGATCGCGAACAGCGGGCGCGCGTCACCGGCGACCTTGGCCAGCGCGGCCTTCGTCCGGTCCGACCAGGTGTCCACGCCGAGCAGCACCCGCACCGCCTCCGGCCGGGCGGCGGCGGAAACGGCCGAGACCGAGGTCAGATCGACCCGGGTGGCAACGGCTTCGGCCAGCTTCAGCCGGGTCAACGCGGCGGAAGTGGTGAGCCACGCGACATCCGCCGGCCAGCCACCCACGTTCGGCGGTAGGAACGGCACCTGCCCGAGGGCCTGCAGCCCGTTCACCACGGCATGGACGACGGTCGGCGGCAACTGCCCCGGCTTCACGCCGACCGCCCGCAACAGGCCGACGAGCCACTCCACGGGCTGCTTCACCATTGTCCGCGCGGTGTCCCGGAACGCGGGTTCGGCGGCGAGCGCGACCAAAAGGCCGTGCACGTCCCGATTCGGTCCGTATGCCGCGACGAGCCGGTCCAGCACGTCGGCCGGCGGTGGCGTCGTGGACACCAGCCGGTACCAGATCCGACCGGCGATGAACCGAGGTGAAGCCTGTTGCGACAGCACGAGTTCGACGAACGAGT
The DNA here is from genome assembly GCA_036270375.1 of Pseudonocardiaceae bacterium. Lineage (GTDB taxonomy): Bacteria > Actinomycetota > Actinomycetes > Mycobacteriales > Pseudonocardiaceae > DATEPR01. The sequence goes on from DATBCR010000246.1 coordinate 1,003, forward strand.
CGGCGTCGAAGTTCTGTGTGGCACCCAGAATCGTCTTGGTGTTGTTGTCGTGCCGGCGAGGCAGCAGGCGAGCCGCGATGTTGGTGCGGTCGACGGTCCAGCCGGTGAGGGCGCGGGCCGCGGCACGGACGTCGTCCTCGGTGTAGTGGCCGATGCCGAGCAGGAACAACTCCATCGCCTCGCGGGCCAGGTTCTCGTTGGGTGCGCGCACGGAGTTCTGCTGCGCGTCCAGCCACACCATCATCGCCGGGTCCACGATCATCGACTTCGCGAGCGTGGTCATGCTGCCGGTGCCCTGCTGCCGGAACGTCTCGTTCTGGTGCTGCATCAGCCGGGGGCTGCGGACCTTCTGCTCACTGGTGGCGAAGTGCCCGTGCCAGAACCAGGTCATGCGCTCGACGAGCGGCGCCTCGGTGGCCACCATCCGTTCCAGCCACCAGCCGGCCAAGGTCAGTTCCTGGCTGGCGATCGCCCGCACGGCCTGCTTCTTCGCGGCCGCGTCCTGTTTCGCCGCACCGGGCCGAAGCACCTCCGCCCCCAGGCTCGGCGCCGGAGTCGCCACCACCCCCGCGTCACGCGAGGGTGCGGTCGGATCGAGCAGTGCGGCGGCGGTTGCCGCGAAACCGGCGGCCTTGGCGGAAGCAAGCTCCCCCGGCCGGGGCCCGAACCCGAACCGGTCGAGCAATCGACGCACAGCCGCGCCATCGTCCAGAGTTGCCACACCTTGATAGTGCGGAGCCCGTCGACGCCGGGACAGGTTTCGCGGCTTTCCCTCAGGAAGCCTTCAGCACGCGGAAACTCAGTCGTGGTTCGGGGCGATGTGGTACTCGAACACCAGCCCGCCCACCATCACCAGCAACAACGCCGCACCGACGACGATCAGCCACACCAACCAGAACGCCAGCGCGACACCCACCAGCGCCGCCGACATGGCAAGGAAGATCGGCCAGTAGCTGCCGGGGCTGAAGAAGCCGACCTCACCGGCGCCATCGCTGACCTCGGCCCTCGGGTTGTCCTCCGGCCGGGGCTGTTCCAACCGCCGCGCGACGACCTCGAAGAACGTGCCGATGATCAGGCACAGACCGCCGGTCAGGATCAACGCGATGAGACCGACCGGTTAGACCGCGTGATCGGTGCTGCCCAGCTTCGCCCACACCCCGTACACGACCGCCATGATGAAGCAGAACGCGGCGATATAGAGGAAGATCCGTCCCTCGACCTTCATGATTCCCTCTCAGCCCTGGGTACGGGACGTGTCGAACGGGTGCGTCGTCACCGCGTACGGCGTGCACAGGTCGCCGCATGTCGCGATGTCCTGGCCGGTCCTGGTCAGTGCCTCGGCCGCGGTGTACGGCTGGTTGGTGTCCGGGTTCGTCTCGCTGCGCAGCTGCATGTAGTGGGCGAACAGGTTTTGCGGCAGCGAGCGGACCTCGAAGTTCATCATCGAGTGGTACGTGCCACACAGCTCGGCGCAGCGGCCGACGAACGAACCGGTCTTGTCGATCGTGTTCTGGAACGACGAGTCCTGGTTGTTCTTGCTCGGGTCCGGGAAGACGTCCCGCTTGAAGTTGAACGCCGGCACGAAGAACGAGTGGATGACGTCGGTGGACAGCAGGTCGTACTGGATGACCTCGTTGGTGGGCAGCACGAGCAGCGGGATCTCCTGCGAGCTGCCGACCGTCTTCACCAGCTGGCCGTCCGGCGTCTTGTAGCCGTGGTAGTCGAACTCCCAGTTCCACTGGAACGCGGTGATGTTGACCGTCAGGTTCGGGTTGGGCACCTTGGACAGCACGTAGTCCTGGGACGTGACGGTGAAGTAGAACAGCACCGACACGATGGCCAGCGGCACGACGACCAGGATCACTTCCAGCGCGGTGCTGTACTGGAACTGGCGTGGCAGCTCGTCGCGGCCCTTGCGCTTGCGGTGGAAGGACACCGTCCAGATCGTCAGTCCCCAGACGATCACACCGACGGCCAG
>DATBCR010000247.1:0-8203 GCA_036270375.1 Pseudonocardiaceae bacterium
AGCCATCGCGAAGCGACGCGCAGCGCCCTTGACAAGCCACCACCGACCATCGCGACAATTGAGGGATCGGGGCACTGCCACCACCAAGCCCAAACGCGGTTCCCAGACGGCCGGAAAGCCCCAACGCAGTACCCCAACACCCGAAAAGCCAAAACGCAGTACCCCGAACCCCAGCGAAGCCACATAAGCCGAACCCCGGCGAACACAAACGGCCCCCACTCACCACGGCAGGGCACCGGCAAAGTCGCGTTTTGGTTGGCCAGTGGCCCGGAAAACGGCCATGTTCTGCCAAGCGGTTGGGATCGCAGATCGCGCATGTCCGGTGGATTCCTTGCCGCCGGGCCAATCGCGCCGCACAGCTTCTGGCCCGTGGTCTCGCCGTACCGCCGAAACACGGATCTGAACTGCGGAAATCGACTTCGCCGACCCCCCCACCCGCCACGGGGGACGTCCCTGTTCCAGGCTATCGGATGTCAAGTCGGTCGGCGGTTGTTTTGCGGTTGGCTGTGGATAACTCGGCCTATGTGGATAACTCGGCCATGTGGATGGCTGGTCGGCCGCGCGGTCTGGTGGGCTGCGGGGTGGTGGTTCGGTGATTCCGTTGTCGTTGGCTGAGGTCGCGGTTGCTGTTGGTGGTCGGCTGCATGACGCGACCGGTGCCGAGATGGTGACCGGCTCGGTTGAGTTCGACTCCCGGCGGCTGGGTCCCGGCGGTCTGTTCGTGGCTGTGCCTGGCGAGCGCGTGGACGGGCATTCCTTTGCGGCCCAAGCGATCCGAGCCGGGGCGGTGGGGGTGCTTGCCGCCCGCGAAGTCGACGCGCCGTCCGTAATCGTTCCCCCGGTCGAGTTCCATAGCAGCCGTGCGTTGGCATTGGCCGGTGACACCGACGGAGCCGGCGCGGCCGTGCTGGCGGGCTTGGCGGCGCTCGCCAGAAACGTTGTGGATCGGCTCAATGGGCTGGCTGTTGTCGGCCTGACTGGGTCGTCCGGCAAGACCTCCACCAAGGACCTGATCGCCGGCCTGCTCACTCGGCTCGGTCCGACCGTTGCCCCGCCCGGTTCATTCAACAACGAACTCGGCCACCCCTGGACCGTGCTCCGCGCCGACGAGCGCACCCGGCACCTCGTGTTGGAGCTGTCCGCGCGCGGTCCCGGGCATATCGCCGCGCTGTGCCGGGTCGCGCCGCCCCGGATCGGTGCCGTGCTCAACGTGGGCAGTGCGCATCTCGGCGAGTTCGGCTCACGTGCTGAGATCGCCCGCACCAAGGGTGAACTGGTGGAAGCCTTGCCCGCCAACGGTGTCGCCGTGTTGAACGCCGACGATCCGCTCGTTGCCGCGATGGCCGAACGGACCGACGCCCGCGTGGTGTTCGTCGGCGAGTCGGCCAACGCCACCATTCGGGCTGTCGACGTCACCACCGACGACCAGGTCCGGCCCCGCTTCCGGCTGGTCACCCCGGCCGGCGAGGTCAACGTGCACCTCGGCGTGCACGGCGAGCACCAGGTCGGCAACGCCCTGACGGCCGCAGCCGTCGCCATGGAACTCGGCATGAACCTGGCCGACGTGGCCGACGGGCTGGCCGCGGCCCGGCCGGTGTCCGGTCGCCGCATGGAGGTCACCACCCGGTCGGATGGTGTCACCGTGATCAACGACGCGTACAACGCCAACCCAGAGTCGGTACGCGCCGCACTGAAAGCGTTGGCCACCATGGCAAATAGCGGTCACCGCCGCAGTTGGGCGGTGCTCGGGCCGATGGGCGAACTCGGCGTCGACTCGACCGCCCGGCACGACGACATCGGGCGGCTCGCGGTGCGGCTGGACATCAGCCGGCTGGTCGTTGTCGGTGAGCAGGCCCGGCCGATGCTCCAGGGCGCGCACCTGGAAGGCTCGCGGGGAGAGGAGTCGGTGCTGGTGCCGGACGTCGATGCCGCCATCGCCCTGCTGCGCGAGCAGCTGCGGCCGGGGGACGCGGTGCTGGTGAAGGCATCCAACGCGATCGGCCTGTGGCGGGTCGCGGACGCACTCCTGGACAAACAAGAAAAACAAGACAAACAAACAGCCACGACGACGGCGGGTGGTGCCGCGTGAAGGGCATTCTGATCGCGGCGGCGGTCGCGCTGTTCGTCTCCATCATGTTCACGCCGTACCTGATCCGACTGTTCTCCCGGCAGGGTTTCGGCCAGGAGATCCGCGAGGAGGGGCCGAAGGGGCACGCGGCCAAGCGCGGCACGCCGACCATGGGCGGCGTCGCGATCGTGGTCGCCATGTGGGCCGGTTACACAGTGGCGCACCTTGTCAACGCCCTCGGCACCACGCCGAACCCGCCGACCGCGTCCGGCATCCTCGTGTTGCTGCTGACCACCTCCCTCGGCCTGGTCGGCTTCCTCGACGACTTCATCAAGATCCGCAAGCAGCGCAACCTCGGCCTCAACAAGACGGCCAAGCTCGTCGGCCAACTGCTGGCCACCATCGCGTTCGCGATCCTCGCCGTGCAGTACCCGAACAAGTACGGCCTGCGCCCGGTTTCGGTGAACCTGTCCTACGTCCGCGATGTCGCCACCATCTCGTTCGGCATCGTCGGGTTCGTCATCTTCTGCTACGTCGCGGTCGCCGCCTGGTCCAACGCGGTCAACTTCACCGACGGCCTCGACGGCCTTGCCGGCGGCAGTTCGGCAATGGCACTGGCCGTCTACATGGTCATCACGTACTTCCAGACCACCCACGACTGCACCACGGCGACTGGCACCCGCCTCAGTGGCTGCTTCTACGTCCGGGACCCGCTCGACCTCGCGCTGGTCGCGGCCGCCGCGATGGGCGCGTGCGTCGGCTTCCTGTGGTGGAACGCGGCCCCGGCCAAGATCTTCATGGGCGACACCGGTTCCCTCGCGTTGGGCGGCCTGTTCGCGGGACTGTCCATGACCACCCGCACCGAACTGCTGATGGTGGTCATCGGCGGCCTGTTCGTGGTGGAGGCCATGTCCGTCGTGATGCAGATCGCCGCATTCCGTTCCACCGGCCGGCGAATATTCCGAATGGCCCCGTTCCATCATCATTTCGAATTAGCCGGGTGGGCGGAAACCACGGTGATCATCCGGTTCTGGCTGCTCGGTGCGACCGCGAGCATGTTCGGCCTCGGCCTGTTCTACAGCGACTGGCTCGGCTACGGCGGGGGCTGACGTGACGGTCCCCGCAGGGCCGGGTTTCCGGCAGTGGCTGGCCGGCGCCCACGTCCTGGTCACCGGGGCCGGCGTGACCGGACCGCCGGTGGCCAAGGAACTGCTGGCCGCCGGTGCCGTGGTCACCGTGACCGACGCCAGCGCCGACCGGCTGCGAACCATCGCCGACGAACTGCCTGGCGTGCGGACGGCGCACGATCTGCACGCCACACCCCTGGACACCGAACTGGTGGTGACCGCACCCGGTTGGCGGCCGGACGCGCCGGTGCTGGCCTCGGCGGCCCGCACCGGCGTCGAGGTGATCGGCGACGTCGAGCTGGCCTGGCGGTTGTGCGCCGACCTGGCGTCACCGCCGGTTTGGCTCGCGGTCACCGGCACCAACGGCAAGACGACCACGGTCGCGATGCTGACCGCGATGCTGCGCGCGGCCGGCGTGGACGCGGTGGCGTGCGGGAACATCGGCCTGCCGGTGGTCGCCGCGGTCGCCGCCGGCTACCCGGTGCTGGCCGTCGAACTGTCCAGTTTCCAGCTGTACTGGGCGCCGTCGGTCCGCCCGGCGGCCGGCGTGCTGCTCAACATCGCCGAGGACCATCTCGACTGGCACGGCACCCTGGATGCCTACGCGGCGGCCAAGTCCAGGGTGCTGACCGGCGACGTGGCCATCGCGGGCGTCGACGACGACCGGGTCGCCGCGCTGCTGGCCGCCGCACCCGCGAAACGGCGGATCGGCCTGCGGGCAGGCGAACCGGGGCCGGGTGAGTTCGGGGTGTCCGGCGGACGGCTGGTGGACCGGGTGTTCGCGGCCGACGCGACGCTGGCGGCTGTCGCGGACGTCCGCCCGCCCGGCCCGCCAGGGGTGTTCGACGCGCTCGCCGCGGCCGCGCTCGCCAGGTGCCACGGGGTTGCCGCGGATGCGATTTCGGCCGGGTTGCGGGCATTCGAGCCGGCCGCGCACCGGGGCGCGTCGGTCGCCGAGATCGACGGTGTCCGGTATGTCGACGACTCCAAGGCAACCAACCCGCATGCCGCCGCTGCCTCGCTCGGCGCGCACAAGCGGGTGGTGTGGATCGCGGGCGGCCTGCTCAAGGGGGCCGGGGTGGACGATCTGGTGGCGCACGCGGCGGACCGGCTGGCCGGTGTCGTCCTGATCGGCGCGGATCGGGAGGTGATCGCCGCCGCGCTGGCGCGACACGCGCCGGATGTCCCCGTGCGCCGGGTGTCCGGGGGAGACGATGGGGCCATGTCCGTGATGTCCAGCGCGGTTCGTGCCGCCCGCGCCATGGCACAGCCAGGTGACGTCGTGCTGCTCGCCCCGGCCGCCGCGTCGCAGGACATGTTCGTGGACTACCGGCAGCGCGGGCGCGCCTTCGCGGATGCCGTTGCGGCGCTGGAGACTGCGTGAGCAGCCCGACCCGTGGCGTCCGGGACACGCGGGACTTCCGACGACCCGGGGACACCGGTCGACCGCCGGCCCGGCCGACCCGGCGCACCACCCGGGACAAGGGAAACGCGGCCAAGGTAAAGGCCGCCCTCGGTCCGCTGACCGCGTGGCTCGGCCGGCCGTTGGCGTCGTTTCACCTGGTACTGGCGGTGTTCGGGCTGCTCACCGCGATCGGGCTGGTGATGGTCGCGTCCGCGTCCCCGGTCGAGTCGCTGCAGAACTTCTCCACGTCAGTGTACGCGCTGTTCAAGAAGCAGTTGGCGTTCGCCATGATCGGCACGGTCGTGTTCTGGCTCGGCCTGCGGGTGCCCCTTCGTCGGGTCCGCGCGCTCGCCGGACCGGCCGTCGCCGTCTGTATCGCGCTGCTGGTGCTGGTGCTGACTCCGTTGGGGCACCGCGTTTCCACCACGCGCGGCTGGTTCGTGTTCGGTCCGGTGTCGTTCCAGCCGGTCGAGGTGGCCAAGCTGGCGCTCACGCTCTGGGGCGCGCACGTGCTGGTCAGCAAACGCGCTCTGCTGCACCAGTACCGGCATCTGTTGGTGCCTGTGGTGCCGGTGTCGCTGCTCATGCTCACGCTCGTCGTTCTGCAGCCTGACCTTGGCAGCACGGTCACCCTGGCCGTGGTGATGTTCGCGCTGCTGTGGTTCGTCGGCGCCCCGATGCGACTGTTCGCCACCGTCGCCGTCGGCGGGCTGGCCGGGGTGGTCGCGTTGGCGATCGGCGCGCAGTACCGGCTGTCGCGGGTGCTGTCGTTCCTGCACCCTGGCGCCAACCAGGCCGCGTCCTACCAGGCCAACCAGTCGCTCTACGCGCTGGCCGACGGCGGGCTGTTCGGCAAGGGCCTCGGCATGGGTCAGTCGAAGTGGAACTTCCTGCCCAACGTGCACACCGACTTCATCTTCGCGCTGATCGGCGAGGAACTCGGCTTCGTCGGGTGCGCGCTGGTGCTCGGCCTGTTCGCGATGGTCGCGGTCGTCGGCATGCGGATCGCGGCCCGCAACATCGACCCGTGGATCCGGGTGGTCGCCTCGACGCTCACCGCGTGGCTCATCGCGCAGGCCGCCATCAACATCGGCTACGTCGTCGGCCTGCTGCCGGTGACCGGCATCCCGCTGCCGATGATCTCCTACGGCGGCAGTTCGCTCGTGGTGACGATGCTGGTGTTCGGCATTCTGGCCAACTGTGCCCGGCACGAACCGGAGTCGGTGGCCGCGCTGCGCAGCCAGGGCCCCGGCCGGTTCGGGCGGCTGCTGCACCTGCCGGCACCCGAGGTGTACCAGCCGCCGGTCCGCCGCCGCCCGGCCCGGCCGTCCACCCCGCCGCCGCGGACCGCGGGCCGGCCGACCAGGTCACCGGCACCCTCCGTCCGGTCCACACGCCGATGAGGAACGATGGCTGGGACGGAAGCCAGGACAAAGACTTCGGTGAGGAGCGTTCGTTGAGCGAGACCGAACGGTTCGCCGGCAGGTCACTCGTGGACGGACCGTGCATCGTGGTCGCCGGCGGCGGCACCGCGGGCCACGTCGAGCCGGCCATGGCACTGGCGGACGCCGTGATGCGGCTGCGGCCGGACGCGCGGGTGGTGGCGCTGGGCACCCGGCGCGGCCTTGAGAACACGATCGTGCCGGCACGCGGCTATCCGCTCGAACTGATCCCGCCGGTGCCGCTGCCCCGCCGCCCGACGCCGGACCTGCTGAAGCTGCCGCTGCGGGTGCGCGAGTCGGTCCGGGTCACCAGGGCGGTGTTCGACCGGGTGCGGGCGGACGTCGTCGTCGGCTTCGGTGGTTACGTGGCGCTGCCGGCGTATCTTGCCGCGCGCAACCGGGTGCCGATCGTGGTGCACGAGGCCAACGTCCGGCCCGGGCTGGCGAACAAGATCGGCGCACGGTTCGCCACGTCGGTCGCCGCCGCTACGCCGAACACGGGTCTCCCGGGTGCCAAGGTGATCGGCATCCCGCTGCGGCAGTCGATCACCTCGCTGGATCGGGCCGCATTGCGTGCCAAGGCACGGCAGTTCTTCGGCCTGGACCCGAATGCGCCGACTTTGTTGGTGTTCGGCGGTTCGCAGGGCGCTCGCACGCTGAACATCGCGGTGTCCGGTGCGGCAAGGGAACTCGGCGACGCCGGTATCGCGGTGCTGCACGCGCACGGCCCGAAGAACACGTTGGTGGTACAGGACGATCGGGCCGCACGGGGCCAGCCGCCGTATGTCGCGGTGCCCTACCTGGAACGCATGGATCTGGCGTACGCGGCCGCCGACGCGGTGCTGTGCCGGTGCGGCGCGATGACCGTGGCCGAGGTGTCCGCCGTGGGGCTGCCCGCGGTGTTCGTGCCGCTCCCGCACGGCAACGGTGAGCAGGCGCTGAACGCCCAGCCGGTGGTGGACATCGGCGGCGCGCTGATGGTCACCGATGACGAACTGACCCCGGCGAAGGTGTTGGCACTGCTGGTGCCGATCCTGACCGACCGGCAGCGGATCAACGCGATGAGCGCGGCGGCGCAGGGCAGCGGCCACCGGGTCGCGGACGAGACGCTGGCCAGAATGGTGTTGGAAGCGGTGCGCAAGTGACGGTCACGCCGAACGTGCTCGACGGTGCCCACCTGATCGGCATCGGCGGTGCCGGGATGAGTGGCATCGCCCGGATCCTGTTGGCACGGGGCGCGCCGGTGTCCGGTTCGGACGCCAAGGATTCCCGTACCGTGCTTGCGTTGCGGACGCAGGGCGCGCGGATCGGCATCGGGCAGGACGCCGCCAATCTGGACCTGTTGCCCGGCGGTCCGCGTGTGATCGTGGTGTCCAGCGCGATCCGGCCGGACAACCCGGAACTGGTGGCGGCCCGGGCGCGCGGCATAGTGGTGCTGCACCGGTCGGAGGCGTTGGCGCAGCTCATGACTAGCCATCGGGTGACGTGCATTGCCGGCACGCACGGCAAAACGTCCACGACGTCGATGCTTACCGTTGCGCTGCAACACTGTTCGCTCGATCCGTCGTTCGCGATCGGCGGCGACCTGAACGAGTCCGGGGCCAACGCCCATCACGGCGACGGCGGGCTGTTCGTCGCCGAGGCGGACGAGAGCGACGGCTCGTTCCTCGCCTTCGCACCGTATGTCGCGGTGGTGACCAATGTGGAGGCCGACCACCTCGACCACCACGGCACGGTCGACGCGTACGTCCGGGTGTTCGACGAGTTCGTGTCCCGGATCGAGCCGGGCGGCGTGCTGGTGGCGTGCGCGGACGATCCCGGTTCGGCGGCGCTGGCGGACCGGGCCGAGGCGGCCGGCGTGCGGGTGCGGCGGTACGGCTTCACCGCGACCGGCCCGGAAAGCGTTGTGCTGGACGACTTCCAGCCGATCGGCGGCACCAGCGACGAACGCGCGGGTGGCAGCGAACTGACCGTCACCATGTGCGACGAGCGCCTGGCGCTGCGGGTCGCCGTGCCCGGCGAACACATGGCGTTGAACGCGGCAGGCGCGCTGCTGGCCGGCATCGAACTGGGCGCGCCGCTGGACGGCATGCTGGAGGGCCTGGCCGCGTTCGGCGGGGTACGGCGGCGGTTCGAGTTCAAGGGCCGGTCAGGCAAGGTC
>DATBCR010000248.1:0-2427 GCA_036270375.1 Pseudonocardiaceae bacterium
GCACTCGCGGCCGGCGGCGTCGCGCTGCTGTTCCTCGGGCTGAAGGCGCCCGCGTCGGTGCCGGTGCTGCTGCTGTTCGCGGTCGGCGACGCGGTGCTCGGCGCGGCGCTCGGGCTGGGCGCGTCCGCGATCGCGGCCACCGAGTTCCAGGCGGTGCAATTCATGCCGGCGGTGATCCTGCCGCAGTTCCTGCTGTCCGGGCTGATCACCCCGACGTCATCGATGGCCGGCTGGCTCGACGGGGTCAGTCGGGTGATGCCGTTGCGCTACGCGGTGGACGGGATGGGCAGGCTCGCGCATGCGGCCACGGTGTCGTCGACCGTGTGGTGGGATCTGGTGGTGATAGCGGGGTGCGCGGTGCTCGCGCTTGCGGTCGGCTCGGCCACGCTGCGCCGGACGACGGCATGACGACCCGACCAGGCACCGGCTCGGACGCACCGGCCGGCCGCAGGCGCGGGCGGCGGGCCGGCGGCGAGGACACCAGGGCCGCGCTGCTCGCGGCGGCCAGGGCGGTGTTCGCCGAGCAGGGCTACCAGGGCGCGACCGTGCGTGTCATCGCGGCGCGGGCCGGGGTGGACGCGGCCATGGTGAACCACTGGTTCGGGGGCAAGCAGGGCCTGTTCGCGGCGATCGTGGAACTGCCGTTCGACCCGGCCGTGCTGCTGGACCGGATCCTGGTGGGCGACCGGGAGATGCTGGCGGAACGGCTGATCCGCACGTTCATCCCGATCTGGGACTCGGCTGACGGCGCGTTCGCCGCGCTGGTGCTCAGCGTGGCCAGCCAGCAAGTGGCCGCGCGGATGATCGGCGAGTTCCTCACCACCATTTTCGCCCGGGTCGCCGAGGTGATCGGCGCCGACAAGCCGATGCTGCGGGCCTGTCTCTGCGCGACACAGATCGTCGGCCTCGGTCTGGTGCGGTATGTACTGAAGCTGGATCCGGTCGCATCGGCCGATGTGGACACCCTCGTCGCCACCGTGGCGCCGAACCTGCAGCGGTACCTGACCGGCGAGCTGCCCGGTCCGGCCAGCGGACCGGCTTCGGACCCGCGCTAGTCGTTGGCGCGGGCCGATTCCGGCTGCTCAGCCGGGTCGTGCCGACCCGATCGGCCATCGCGCGACCCGTCGATTCCCTTGCCAGTGCGTCCATTCCGGCGACAATCCGGTAGCCGACACCCCGCGACCGGCGCGCCAACAACGCCGGTCAACGTCGGCGGCGGGGGTGGGCGTGAGCGAGCTTGCGAGCGAACCATGTCACAAGCAGCGCCGCCCACCCCGTTTCGCCGATATCGGGCGATCCGGTCAGCGGACCGGTCGCATCCTGGACGCTGACGCGATATCGGCAGGTCACAGCTCGGTCGACGATCCGTGGATGCCGCGATCGCGTGCCACCCGCCGATCTTGTTGAAACCCACCGGCCGCTGCCCAAGACTCGGTCCTACCGGTCAAGTGAGTGGCTACCGGAGGGGGCGACGTGGATCGGATCTTGGTGCCGTTTCAGGGCGAAGGCGACGGAGTAGACGAACTGCCGTGGGGACAGGTCGCGCTGTGGCACGGCATGTCGCTCAGTGGCCGGTCGGTGACCCTGGCCGGTGTCAGCCCGGCGCCGCCGGACGCCACCGTCGAGGACATGGTGGACATGCTGGGTTTCGTCGTCGGCCGGCACCAGGCTTTGCGTACCCGCCTGCGGTTGCGGCCAGGAGGGCGGCCGCTGCAGGTGTGCGTCACGTCCGGTGAGGTGCCGCTCGACGTGGTGGACATCGACGCCGACGAGGACCCGGCCGAGATTGCCAAGGCGGTCAAACTCCGTTACCAGGAAACGAACTTCGACTACGAGAACGAGTTCCCGGTGCGGATGGCGGTGATCCGCCAGCACGGGCGGATCGCGCTGATGGTCGCCGTGTACCTGCACCTGGCCCTTGACGCGGGCGGGTTGGCCGCGCTGCTTGCCGACATCGCCGGCCGCGACCCGGTGACCGGCGCGGCGGCCGGCCCGGTCACCGGCATCACGCCGCTGGAACAGGCACGGAAGCAGCGCACACCGCACGCGCTGCGCAAGTCGGAGACCGCGATGGTCTACCTGGAACACGCACTGCGGACCATGCACCACAAGCAGTTCGGCGAGCCGCGCTACAAGGGCGACGGCTGGTTGATGCTCCGGTTCAGGTCGCCGGCCACGGCGCTGGCCGTGCGGCGGATCAGCAGGCAGCAGGACACCAGCACGTCCTCTGCGTTGCTGGCGGCGTTCGCGGTCGCCGTGGCGCGGTTCACCGGTATCGGCCGGGTCATGACTTGGCTGTCGGTCGGCAACCGGTTCCGGCCCGGGTTCGCCGACACGGTCAGCGCGGTGGCGCAGCTAAGCCCGTACCTGATCGAGGTGGACGACGTGTCGCTCGGCGAGGCGGTCGCGCGTGCCCGCACGAGTGTG
>DATBCR010000249.1:0-15929 GCA_036270375.1 Pseudonocardiaceae bacterium
CCCTACATCTCCCCGCTGTACTCCCCATGTCTGACGGCCAACTGTCAGAGCGGTAGCGGCTGGGGCTGGTTCGGCAGCATCGGGCCGGTCTCGCCCGGCATCATCATCATCGTGTTCCCGATGGGCTTCCGGGTGACCTGCTACTACTACCGGAAGGCCTACTACCGGGCGTTCTGGGGCTCGCCGCCGGCCTGCGGGGTCGCCGAGCCGCACAAGAAGTACTCCGGTGAGACCCGTTTCCCGCTGATCATGCAGAACGTGCACCGGTACTTCTGGTACATCGCCATGGTCTTCGCGGTGATCCTGACGTACGACTGGGTCATCTCCTTCCGCGACCACAACGGCAACTGGGGCCACGCCGGCATGTGCACGCTCGTGCTGCTGGTGAACATCGCGCTGATCTGGACGTACACCCTGTCCTGCCATTCGTGCCGGCACATCATGGGCGGCAAGCTCAAGCACTTCTCGAAGCATCCGGTGCGCTACAAGGCATGGACGATGGTGTCCCGGCTCAACGGCTACCACATGCAGCTGGCGTGGGCGTCGCTCGCGTGGATCTCGCTGACCGACCTGTACATCCGGCTGGTCGCGTCCGGCACCATCACCGACTTGCGCTTCTTCTAAGGGATTTGGAACGTAGATGACTGAGGTCGAACGGCACGCGTACGACGTGCTGGTGATCGGGGCCGGTGGGGCCGGTCTGCGGGCCGCCATCGAGGCGCGGCAACAGGGCATGCGGGTCGCGGTGATCTGCAAGTCGCTGTTCGGCAAGGCGCACACCGTGATGGCCGAGGGCGGCTGTGCGGCGTCCATGGGCAACGCCAACGCCAACGACAACTGGCAGGTGCACTTCCGCGACACCATGCGTGGCGGCAAGTTCCTGAACAGCTGGCGGATGGCCGAGCTGCACGCCAAGGAGGCACCGGACCGGGTCTGGGAGTTGGAGACGTACGGCGCGCTGTTCGACCGCACCAAGGACGGCAAGATCAGCCAGCGCAACTTCGGCGGCCACACCTACCCGCGCCTGGCGCACGTCGGCGACCGGACCGGACTGGAACTGATCCGCACGATGCAGCAGAAAATCGTGTCGCTGCAACAGGAAGACCACCGCGAGACGGGCGACTACGAGGCCAATCTCAAGGTGTACGCGGAATGCACGGTCACGGACCTGTTGAACGACGGCGGGAACCGGATCTCCGGCGCCTTCGCGTACTGGCGCGAGTCCGGCCGGTTCGTACAGTTCGACGCGCCCGCCGTGGTGTTGGCCACCGGCGGTATCGGCAAGTCGTTCAAGGTCACGTCGAACTCCTGGGAGTACACCGGCGATGGCCACGCGCTCGCGCTGCGCGCCGGTGGCAGGCTGATCAACATGGAGTTCGTCCAGTTCCACCCGACCGGCATGGTCTGGCCACCGAGCGTGAAGGGCATCCTGGTCACCGAGGGCGTCCGAGGCGACGGCGGTGTGCTGCGCAACTCCGACGGCAACCGGTTCATGTTCGACTACATCCCCGAGGTGTTCAAGGGGCAGTACGCCGAGACAGAAGAAGAAGCCGACCGCTGGTACACCGACCCGGACAACAACCGCCGCACGCCGGACCTGCTGCCCCGCGACGAGGTGGCGCGGGCGATCAACTCCGAGGTCAAGGCCGGCCGGGGATCGCCGCACGGCGGCGTGTTCCTTGACATCTCCAGCCGGATGCCGGCCGAGGAGATCAAGCGCCGGCTGCCGTCGATGTACCACCAGTTCAAGGAACTGGCCGATGTGGACATCACGGCCGAGGCGATGGAGGTCGGCCCGACCTGCCACTACGTGATGGGCGGCATCGAGGTCGACCCGGACACCGAGGCCGCCGTCGGCGTGGCTGGTCTCTTTGCCGCAGGCGAGGTCGGCGGCGGCATGCACGGCTCCAACCGGCTCGGCGGCAACTCGCTGTCCGACCTGCTGGTGTTCGGCCGCCGCGCCGGTGCCGGCGCCGCCGAGTACGTCGCGGGCCTCACCGAGCGGCCCACGACCAGCGAGGCCGACGTGGACGCGGCCGCCCGGTCCGCCGTGACACCGTTCGACGGCGGCGACGCCGATTCGCCCGAGAACCCGTACACCGTGCACCACGACCTGCAGCAGATGATGAACGACCTGGTCGGCATCATCCGCCGGGAGGGCGAGGTGGCCGAGGCGGTCGCTCGTCTTGCGGAGCTGAAGGTGCGCGCGGCCAAGGTCGCGGTCGAGGGCCACCGGCAGTTCAATCCCGGCTGGCACCTGGCCATCGACCTGCGCAACATGTTGCTGGTCAGCGAATGCGTCGCCAAGGCGGCCCTGGAACGCACCGAGAGCCGGGGCGGCCACACCCGCGAGGACCATCCCCGGATGGAGGCGACCTGGCGCAAGCAGTTGCTGGTGTGCATCGCGGATGGTGACGGCGTCCGGCTCGAACACCAGGACCAGGTCCCGATGCGCGAGGACCTGTTGGCGCTGTTCGATCTCGACGAGCTGGCCAAGTACTTCACGCCCGACGAGCTGACCGGGTACCAGGGAAAGAAGGGCTGACAATGGCCTACCAGGGCAACTTCCGGGTCTGGCGTGGCGATGCGGACAAGGGCGACCTGCAGGACTTCACCGTCGAGGTGAACGAGGGCGAGGTGGTGCTGGACGTCATCCACCGGCTGCAGGCCACCCAGACACCGGATCTCGCGGTTCGCTGGAACTGCAAGGCCGGCAAATGCGGTTCCTGTTCCGCCGAGATCAACGGCCGCCCCCGGCTGATGTGCATGACGCGCATGTCCACGTTCAGCGAGGACGAAACCGTGACGGTGACGCCGATGCGCACATTCCCGGTAATTCGGGATCTTGTGACGGACGTGTCGTTCAACTACGAAAAGGCGCGGGAGATCCCGTCCTTCCAGCCACCCGCGGATCTCAAGCCGGGCGAGTACCGGATGCAGCAGGTCGACGTCGAGCGCTCGCAGGAGTTCCGCAAGTGCATCGAGTGCTTCCTGTGCAACAACACCTGTCACGTGCTGCGCGACCACGAGGACAACAAGGAGTCCTTCGCCGGGCCGCGGTTCCTGATGCGCATCGCGGAACTGGAGATGCACCCGCTGGACGCGGCCGACCGCGTGCCGGCGGCGCAGTCCGAACACGGCCTGGGATTCTGCAACATTACGAAATGCTGCACCGAGGTGTGCCCGGAAGGCATCCACATCACGGACAACGCGCTGATCCCGATGAAGGAACGGGTCGTCGACCGCACGTACGACCCGCTGACCATGCTGTTCCGGCGCAAGAAGTAACGGCGGCAATTTCGTACGACTTCTGACGGTACTTTGCCCGGACCGCCATCGCTGATCGTGGGCCAAGCTGGTAGGGCTGCCCACGGGATGCGATCGTGGTCTGGGGAGGAACGACAACGTGCGGATGCGGATTTTGCTGGTCGAGGACGATGACCAGGTGGTCGAGGCCCTGGTACCGGCGCTGGACCGGCGCGGCTTCGCGGTCGAGCGGCTCGCCGAGGGCCGGTTCGTGCTGGACCGCCTGGTCGGCGTGGACGTGGTGCTGCTCGACCTGCGCCTGCCGGACATGGACGGTGTCGCGCTGTGCCGGCGGATCCGCGCGATCAGCGACGTGCCGATCATCGTGGTGTCCGCGCTCGGCGACGTGTCCGACCGGATCCTCGGCCTGCACGCGGGCGCGGACGACTACATGGTCAAGCCGTACGACGAGGGCGAGCTGGTGGCCCGCGTGCACGCCGTGGTACGACGTGGCGGCGGCGCGCACCCACCGGTCGGCACGGACGGCGAGGTGATCGCGGTCGGCGATGTGGAGATCCACCTCAGCAGCCGCCAGGTGCTCGTCGCCGGCGACCTGGTTGTGTTGCCACGCAAGCAGTTTCAGTTGCTCACACTGATCGCCCAGGCGGGTGGCGCCGTGTGCACTAGGGAGCGCATCATGGTCGAGGTGTGGCAGAACTACGCGTCCGGGCAGGAAGCGGAACTCGACGGGCACGTCGGCCAGATCCGCGCCGCGCTGGACCGGCCGTGGATCATCGAAACGGTCTTCGATGTCGGCTACCGGCTCGGCCGCCCGCCGGCCAGGCAGTCCCGCTGAGGCCGGCCGGACGTGCGCACCCGGCTGCTCGCCATCGTCATCTCCTTGGTCGTCCTCGTCGTCATCGGTCTCGGCGCGCCGCTCGCGATCAGCGTCGCCAACACCGAGGGCCAGATGTTGTTCCTCGACCGGCTGACCGACACCGACCGGTTCGCGTCGATGGCCCAACATCCGTTGTCCCTGAACCAATTCGACTCGCTCGACAACGCATTGGCCCGGTACGAGCAGATCTACGGCGTGCAGGCCGCGGTGCTCGACATCGGCCAGCACGTGCAGGCTCATTCGACCACCGTGATCGACCTGACAGGTCCCGGGGTGCAGACCGCGGTGCGTGCGGCACTGGCCGGCCGGTCGCCGCAGAGCGGTTCGACGCTGTTCCCGTGGGACACCGCACCGCTGGTGGTCGCCGAACCCGTGCTGCTGGACGGGGAACTGCTCGGCGTCGCGGTCACCGTGTCCGACACCGGCCACGTCCGCGCCCAGATCCTCGGCTGGTGGAGCGCACTCGCCGCGGGGGCCATCGTGGCCATCGCGCTGGCGGTACTGGCCGCGCTGCCGGTGGTGCGGTGGGTGTTGCGTCCGGTGCGCAGGTTGGACGACGCGACAGCGACTTTGGGCACCGCCGTGGTCAAGGGCGAGGCGGTCGACCCGGTCCACGTCCGCGGCGGCCCACCGGAGCTGCGGCGCCTGTCGTCCTCGTTCGACCAGTTGGCCGCCACGGTCAGCGACACGCTCGCCGCACAGCGCTCATTCGTCGCGGACGCGTCGCACCAGCTGCGCAACCCGTTGACAGCACTGCGATTGCGGCTGGGCAACCTGTCCGGTCACCTGACCCCGGAGGCCCAGGAACACCAGACCGCCGCGATCGCGGAGGCGGACCGCCTCGGCCGGATTCTGGACGAGCTGCTTGCCATGGCACGCGCCGAATCCGGCACCGTGGACCCGGTCGATGTGGACGTAGACCAGGTGATCAAGCAGCGGGTCGCGAGCTGGCAGGCGGTCGCAACGCACCGGAGCGTGTCGCTGGTGCTGGCCGGCGAACCGGGCGGTCGAGCGCTGGCGCCGCCACGCGGGTTGGAGGCGATCCTGGACGCGCTGCTGGAGAACGCCCTGAAGTTCACCGACGAGGGCACGCTGGTGGTCGTCGAGACACGTCGTGCCGGCGGCGTGGTGTCGGTGTCGGTACGCGACCACGGCCCAGGCCTGCAGCCGGAGGAGCTGGCAAGGGCCACGGATCGGTTCTGGCGCAGCAGGGAGCACCAGAACGTGCACGGCACCGGCCTCGGTCTGGCAATCGTCCGCCGCATCGTGGAGCGGGTGTCCGGCAAGGTCGAAGTGTCCATTCCGGACGGTGGTGGCCTGCTGGTGCGCGTCGAACTCCCGGCGATGCCGGCGACTGTGTGAGCCAAATTATCCACAGCCGACCACAAAACAGCCCCCATGAGGACTTGACATCCGATAGCCTGGAACAGGGACGTCCCCGTGGTGGGCATGGGGCCGGCAAAGTCGCGTTTTGGCTGGCCAGTGGATCGGCAACGGCCAGATTCTGCCAAGTGGTTGGGGACCGTAGACCGCCCATCTCCCGTGGATTCCTTGCCACCGGACCGATCGCGCTACACGGCTTCTGGACCATGATCTCGGCGTGCCGCCGAAACACGGGTGTGAACTGCGGAATCGACTTTGCCGGCCCCTGCCGTGGTGGGCGGGGGCCGTCAGTTTGCGTCCACAATGGCCGGTAGGACTTCGCCGATTGGTTGGCGTAGCACTACTTCCGCGAACTGGTCGTAGGGTGTCTCGGATCCGTTGCACACGATGACCGTCGCACCCGCTCGGGCCGCCAGTCCGACCAGGCCGGCCGCTGGGTGCACGCTGAGCGAACTGCCCACCGCGAGCAGCACCTCGGCGTCGAGCGTGACCCGCCGTGCCCGCGCCAGCACGGCCGGATCGAGGGACTGGCCGAAGGAAATGGTGGCGGACTTGAGGATGCCACCGCAGTTGCGACACGGCGGATCACTCTCGCCGGCCGCGACCCGAGCGATGGCGTCCCGCATGTCGCCGGTGTCGTCGCAGCTCAGGCAGACCGTGCGGAACACCGTGCCGTGCAGTTCGATCACCAGGTCCGTGCTGGAACCCGCCTTCTGGTGCAGGCCGTCGATGTTCTGCGTGACGATCCCGGTCAGCCGGCCGCCCTGCTCGAAGTCCACCAGTGCCCGGTGCGCCGCGTTCGGCTCGGCCCGCCACGCCGGATGCACGGTCCGCGCCCGCCACGTCTGCTCCCGCACCTCCCGACTCCGCACGTACTCGTGGATGTCGCTCATCCGCTCGGCTTTCGGGTCCTTCGTCCATACTCCGTTGGGGCCACGGAAATCCGGGATACCGGAGTCGGTCGAGATCCCGGCGCCGGTGAGCACGGCGACCCGCGTCGCCCCGGCGATCAGCTCTCGTGCCCGTGCGGCTTCGTCCATCCCTCGATGATGCCGGTTAAATCTTCGACGACCGGTAGTAGTTCTCGGCGCCCGGGTGCAGTCGCACCGGCTCCGTGTAGATCGCGGTGTGCACGTCGATGGCGAGCGCGGCCGCGTTCAGGCCGGACAGTTGGCCTGTCGCGTTGAAAAGCCCCCGTACCAGTGCCTCCGCCACGTCGTTGGACATCCGGTCGGTGACCAGCAGGAAGTTCGGCACGACGAGCGTGGTGACCGAAGGGCTGCCCGGCTCATAAGTGCCCGCGGGCACGACCGCCGTGCTGTAGACCGAGTGCAGCTTCTGCATGGTGGGCAGCACACCGGACGGGTCACTGCCCAGATCCAGCAGCCGAATGCCGACCGACTGGGCGAGGGTGGCGATGCTGGGCGTCGGCAGCCCACCGGACCAGAAGAACGCGTCGATCTTGCCGGTCTTGAGCGCGCTGATCGAGTCGTTCAGGTTCAGCTCGGCCGACGCCATGTCGTGCACGTCACCAGCGGCAAGGATCCGGTCGGCCACCAGGTGCACCTGCGAGGTCGGCGGACCGACCGACACCCGCCGGCCGGAAAGGTCGGCCAGCTTGTGGATCGGCAGGTCGGCGCGCACCACGACCTGGATGTAGTCGTCGTAGATCCGGGCCAGCGCCCGCAGCTGCCGAGGCCCTTTGTCCGGGTCGGCGACCGCGTCCGCGCTGCTGAACGCGATGTCCGCGGCACCGCTGCGCAGCAGCGCGATGTTCGCCGGGCTGCCGGCCGTCTCCAGCACGGTCGGCCGTGCGATGTCCAGCGCGCCGGCCCAACTTGAGGCGAGTTCCGTGCCGATCTCGTAGTAGACGCCGTCGCTGCTGCCGGTCGCGATCCGCAGCGTCAGCCCGGGAAACGAACTCTGGCAGGCACTCACCAAGGCCAACCCACTGAGCAGCGCACCGGCCAGCGCGACCACGCGCGCCGGCCCCCGACTCGCTCGGACCCCCAACGGCATCGGCTCATCCTGCCAGTGCCGGGCACGCCACCGGACCCGTTTCGTCCGGTCGGCTCGGGTTGCCCGGTACGGACGCCCACCGACGGCGCCGCGACCCGGGACTACCCTGTTGACCGTGGGTGAAGCAGCGACCGGTACCCGTACGTTCGAGGTGCGAACGTACGGGTGCCAGATGAACGTGCACGACTCCGAGCGCCTCGCCGGCCTGCTGGAGAGCGCCGGCTACACACCGGTGGCCGAGGACGGCACGCCGGACGTCGTCGTGTTCAACACCTGCGCCGTCCGGGAGAACGCGGACAACAAGCTCTACGGCAACCTCGGCCACCTGTATCCGGTCAAGCAGGCCAATCCGGGCATGCAGATCGCGGTCGGCGGCTGTCTCGCGCAGAAGGACCGCGGCGAGATCGTCCGGCGGGCGCCGTGGGTGGACGTGGTGTTCGGCACGCACAACATCGGCTCGCTGCCCACCCTGCTCGACCGGGCCCGGCACAACCGCGCGGCGCAGGTGGAGATCCTCGAGTCGTTGCAGGTCTTCCCGTCCACGCTGCCGGCCCGCCGGGACTCCGCCTATGCCGCCTGGGTGTCCATTTCGGTCGGCTGCAACAACACGTGCACGTTCTGCATCGTGCCGTCGCTGCGCGGCAAGGAGGCCGACCGGCGGCCGGGCGACGTGCTGGCCGAGGTCGAGGCGCTGGTCGCGGAAGGCGTGCTCGAGGTGACGCTGCTCGGCCAGAACGTGAACTCCTACGGCGCCGAGTTCGGCGACCGCCTCGCGTTCGGGAAGCTGTTGCGCGCGTGCGGCGAGATCGACGGCCTCGAACGGGTCCGGTTCACGTCACCGCACCCGAAGGACTTCACCGACGACGTGATCGCGGCGATGGCCGAGACCCCGAACGTGTGCCACCAGCTGCACATGCCCATGCAGTCCGGTTCGGACCGGATCCTCCGCGCGATGCGCCGTTCCTACCGGTCGGACCGGTACCTGGGCATCCTCGCCGACGTCCGGGCCGCGATGCCGGACGCGGCCATCACGACCGACATCATCATCGGTTTCCCCGGCGAGACCGAGCAGGACTTCCGGCAGACCCTGGACGTGGTCCGCGCGGCCCGTTTCGTCAGCGCGTTCACGTTCCAGTACTCGAAACGTCCCGGCACGCCGGCCGCCGACATGCCGGACCAGGTGCCGCCACAGGTGGTCCGCGAGCGCTACGACCGGCTGATCGAGGTCCAGGAGGAGATCTCCGGCCAGCTCAACAAGAACCTCGTCGGCGCGACGGTCGAACTGCTGGTCGCCGAGGGCGCGGGCCGCAAGGACGCCGAGACGAACCGGATGAGCGGCCGGGCCCGTGACGGCCGCCTCGTGCACTTCACCCCGGTCGGCGACGCCGTCGACCGCACGGTCCGCCCCGGCGACGTGGTCACCGCGGTCATCACCTACGGCGCCCCACACCACCTCGTCGCCGACGGCCCGATCCAGCGTCACCGCAGAACCGCGGCCGGCGACAACTGGGCCGGCGGCGTACGCCCGAAGACCTCAGGCGTGAGCCTCGGCCTGCCGTCCTTCGGCGCCCCAGCAACGATCCCGGCCAGCACGGAAGGATGCGCGGTCCGATGACCGAGCCGAACGACGACGCGACCGAACGCGAGGATCTGGCCGAACTGGCCCGGTTGCGGGCGCGCGTCGACGAGGTGGACAACCCGTTGTCCCGGCGGATCGACCCCGGTATGCGGGCCATGGTGATCTCGGTCTGCGTGCTGCTGCTGGCCATCGCGGCGCTGCTGCCGTGGGTGCAGGGCGCGGCCGGCTGGCAGGTGCTGTTCGACCAGGGCGCCGGCAGCGCGGGCAAGGTCGACTTCCTGCCCCGCCTGTTCGCCATCGGCGTGTTCCTGTTCGGGTTCCTCGGTTCGGCCCTGTCGCTTGGCCTGCGCCGGTGGTCGATCGCCTGGCTGGCGACGCTCGGCTGTGGGCTGTTCACCGTGCTCGGCCTGGTGTCGATCTGGTCGCAGCAGACGACAACGAGCCATCAGGCTGGTCCCGGTCCCGGTGCCGGGCTTGTGATCTCGGTCGTCGTGATGGTCGTCCTCGCGGTGAGCTGGGCGCGGGTCGTGTGGTCCCGCCCGGGTGGCGTATTCACCCACCGCACCGACTAACCGAAGTCGCCGTGCCGCCCGGCGCCGCCCGCGAACCGGCTCGCACCAGCAACCGAGTCGGCGGCCAGTGACACCAGTCCGTGCTCGAACTCCACCGCGATCGCGTCGGCCTCGGTCAGCCCGTCCTGTGCCAGCACGGACAGCCGGTCCTGGCGCATGCACGTCTGCGGGAACCGGGCCAGTTCCGCCGCCAGCCGTTCCGCCTCGGCCCTCGCCTGTCCAGTTGGCACGACACGGTTGACGAGGCCGATGGCGTGCGCCTCGGCCGCGTCCACCGGCCGGCCGGTCAGGATCAGGTCCATCGCCCTGCTGGTGCCGATCAGCCGGGGGAGCCGCACGGTGCCGCCGTCGACCAGCGGCACGCCCCAGCGCCGGCAGAACACGCCGAACACCGCGGTCTCCTCGGCCACCCGCAGGTCGCACCACAGCGCCAGTTCCAGCCCGCCGGCCACGGCGTGCCCGGCGACCGCCGCGATCACCGGCTTGGACAGCCGAAGCCGGGTCGGGCCCATCGGACCGTCGCCGCTTGGGTCCAGCCGGTTGGGGCGTCCGGTGGCGACCGCCTTCAGGTCGGCGCCCGCGCAGAACGTGCCGCCGTCGCCGTAGAGCACCGCGACCGAGGCGTCCTGATCGGCGTCGAACGCGCGGAACGCGTCCGCAAGCGCCAACGCCGTGTCCACGTCGACCGCGTTGCGTACCTCTGGTCTGGACAGCACCACAGTCGTCACAGCGCCCACTCGCTCGCTGGTCACCGTCATCGCCATCACCCCTTGATGAAGATATGAATCACTGCTTCACTGACATCGTGCCCTACCGCACTACCCCCGCCATCCAGGCCCGAATGGACGTGCAGCGCGCCGCCATTGTGGCCGCCGCCATCGCGGTCCTCACCGAGCACGGTTACGCCGGCTGCTCGGTGGCCGCCGTGGCCGCACGGGCCGGCGTGGCCACCGGCACCGTCTACAAACACTTCGACAGCAAGGCGGAACTGGTCGCCGAGGTCTTCCAGCAGGTGGTGACTGGCGAGGTCGCCGCGGTCGCCGCCGCGGCCGCGATACCGGGCGAACTGGTGGACCGGGTGGTCGCCGTGCTCGAGACGTTCGCCCGCCGCGCGCTGAAGGTGCCGAGGCTGGCGTACGCGCTGCTCGCCGAGCCGGTGGACGCCCGGGTCGACGCCCAGCGCCTGGAATTCCGCCGTGCGTTCCAGGACGTCATCGCCGGCACCATCGCCGAGGGCGTCCGCACCGGCGTGCTGCCACCGCAGCACCCAAGGCTCACCGCGGCCGCGCTCGTCGGCGCGGCCGGTGAGGTCCTGCTCGGCCCGCTGTCCGAGGAAGACACCCGGGTGGATGACACGATGCCGGCGCTGACCGCCTTCATCCTGCGCGCACTGGGAGGTCGCGATGCCACCGACGCATGAGGTCACCAATCAGGTCCCGCCGCTGGTCGACTTCGACGCGGCGGCACACCCGGCACTCCTGGAAGGCGTCCGCAGGGAGGGCGCGGGCTGGGCCGAGGCGGAACTGCGCGCGCTCGGCCGGCTCGCCGGTTCGGCACGGGTCCAGGAGTGGGGCCGGCTGGCCGAGGCGAACCACCCGATCCTGCACACCCACGACCGCTACGGCCACCGCGTCGACGAGGTCGAGTACACCCCGGCGTACCACGAACTGATGCGCGTCGCGGTCGACGCCGGCATCCACGCGACACCGTGGCTGGACAGCCGGCCCGGCACGCACGTGGCCCGCGCCGCGAAGATGCTCGCATGGGGCCAGAGCGACCCCGGCCACATCTGCCCGATCTCGATGACCTATGCCGTCGTGCCCGCGCTGCGCAGGCAGCCCGACCTGGCCGCCGTGTACGAGCCGCTGCTGGCCAGTCGCGAGTACGACTTCGGCCTGCGCCCACCGACCACCAAACGCGGCCTGATCGCCGGCATGTCGATGACCGAGAAGCAAGGCGGCTCGGACGTCCGCGCCAACACCACGACCGCCACCCCGCTCGCGGACGGCACGTACCGGATCGTCGGGCACAAGTGGTTCACGTCGGCGCCGATGTCCGATCTGTTCCTCACGCTCGCGCAGGCACCCGGCGGCCTGTCGTGCTTCCTGCTGCCGAGGGTGCTGCCGGACGGCAAGGGTAATGCGATCCGGTTGCAGCGCCTCAAGGACAAGCTCGGCAACCGCTCCAACGCATCCGCCGAGATCGAGTACGACGACGCCACCGGCTGGCTGGTGGGGGAGCCCGGCCGGGGTGTGCGCACCATCATCGACATGGTCAACATGACCCGGTTGGACTGTGTGCTCGGCACGGCGGGCGGCATGCTCACCGGCCTGCGCCAGGCCGTGCACCACGCCGGTCACCGCAGTGCCTTCGGCGCCAAGCTGATCGACCAGCCCGCCATGGTGAACGTGCTGGCGGACCTGGCCGTGGAGACGGAGGCCGCGCTGACCGTGGCGATGCGGCTGGCCGGCGCCGTGGACCGCGTCAACCTCGGCGACGAGCAGGAGACCCTGTTCCGCCGGCTGGGCCTCGCGGTGACCAAGTACTGGGTGTGCAAACGCGGCCCGATGCATGCCGCGGAGGCGCTGGAGTGCTTGGGCGGCAACGGTTACGTCGAGGAGTCCGGCATGCCGAGGCTGTACCGCGAGATGCCGTTGATGTCCATTTGGGAGGGTTCCGGCAACGTGGCGGCCCTGGACGCGTTGCGCGCCATGGCAACCCAGCCGATGGCGGTCGAGGCCGTCTGCGCGGAGCTGGACGTGGCTGCGGGCGCCGACGACCGGCTGGACCAGGCGGTGATCCGACTGCGCAAGGAACTGGGCGACCTCGACGACATCCAGTACCGCGCACGACGCCTTGTCGAGACGATGGCCCTGTGCCTGCAGGGCGCACTGCTCGTCCGACACGGCGACCCGGCGGTGGCGGACGCGTTCTGCGCATCCCGCCTCGGCGGCGACTGGGGCGGCGCATTCGGCACCCTGCCACGAGGTATTGATACGGAACGCATCCTGGCCCGAGCCAGGCAGTAGCTAGCGGTGCGCCTCACCGCCGTCGCCGACGAAGTCGAACAGCCGCAGTTCCGGTAGGTACGGCAGGCTCGGCGCGGTCAACCGGTGCGCGCCGACGCCATAGGTGAACCCGGCCTCGAAGTCGAAGCCGATCTCGGTGAACCCGTTGTCGCGAAACCAGTCCCGAATCACGGGGGTCAGATCCGGCGGTTCGCGGTGCCGGGTCCAGATCACGGTGCCACCGGTCCGACAGAATCGTGGCAGGCTGGCCACGGTGTGCCGTATGTGCTCGTCGGAGACGTTGCCGAACACGCCGCACACCAACACCAGATCCGATGGGACGAGGCCCAGATACGCCGACCCGAGCGAGGCATCACCCTCGACCACCTCTACCCCGCGCAGGCCGGTGTCCGCCGCGGAACGCCGCGCGTGCTCGACATTGCGCGGATCGAGTTCGACCAGCCTCGCCACCACGTCCGACCGCCGGGGATGCGCCGGCAGGACGCCGAGCAGGTCCCGCCCCTGCCCGGCGCACATGCTGATCACCCGAACCGGCCCGGCCGGCTGCTCGTCCAAGGCGTCGCGAATCCGTTGCCGCACACGGTCCAGTCGCCGATCCAACGACGATCCGGCCGTGTCGTACGGCTCGTGCCACTTGGCCCAGTCCACATCGCTCACGCCGCCGACACTAGCCACCAGATCCACTGACGGTGCTCCCGGTCAGTGTCGGTGGCGCGTGCGATGCTGCCGGACATGACGACCTGGCCTGATTTCGTCGCGGCAGAACCCGAACTGGCACAACGGGTACAGGCACTGTTCGCGGTACGCAAACACGCCACCCTTGCCACCGTGCGCGCCGACGGCGCACCACGGATCAGCGGCACAGAGGTGATCTTCGCCGACGGCAACCTGTACATAGGCAGCATGGGCGGCGCACTCAAGGCCCTTGACCTACGCCGCGACCCGAGATACGCACTGCACTGCCCAACCGTGGACCCACCGGAAGAAAACCAGCCCGCATGGGAGGGCGACGCCAAACTGGCCGGCCAAGCCCACGAGGACGGCGAAGAACCCGGCCACGAGAACTCACACCGCTTCCGCCTGGACGTCACCGAGGTGGTCCTGACCAAAATCGGCGATCCAGCGGACCACCTACTGATCGAGTCCTGGCACCCAGGCCGAGGCCGCACCACCCAGAAGCGCTACTGATCCGGGCCTTGGTCACCAAATACCGGCTCAGCCTCAGTAACCTGGTTCGCCGTACCAGCATCCGGATGCAATGCGGCAATACTGTCCAGCACCGCCGCCTCTCCACCCCGATTGCCAGCCTTACGGTGCAGCAGCAACGCCTCCGCAAACCGCCGCTGCGCCAACCCCGTCCACCCCAACGCCCGATAGGTCAACCCCAACCCGGTGAGATTATGCGCCAACCCGCCAGAATCACCAGACTCCCGGTACAACCGCAACGACCGATGATAATGCGTCAACGCACTCGGCAACAACCCAATCTGCCGATACACCGCCGCCAAATTGTCCAACGTCCCCGTCGTATCGACACCGATCCGCTCCTTGAGCCGCAACGCAACCGACAACTGCTCCGCCGCCCGCTCCAAATCCCCACGAACCCGATACTCCGCGCCAAGATTACTCGCCACCGCGGCCTCGGCCACCGGCCACTCACCAACCCGACTATGCCCCAGCGCCCGTTGATAGTGCTCGATGGCCTCCGCATGCTGCCCAAGACACTGATGCGCGTCCGCGACACTCAACTCCGTCACACACTGCCCCCGCACATCACCGATCGCCGTGGCCGCCGCCAGCCCGGCGGTCGCCACCGCCAACCAATCAGAACCGTTACGCCGCAACCAAAAGTACCCACGCAATGCGTCCGCCAACCGCACCGCGACCCACGCTGACCCAGCCGTGGTCGCAGCAGACCGGACGACCGCAACCAGATTGGCGTCCTCGGCGTCCAACCACCGCAACGCCGCCATCCGATCCGCGAACACCCCGGACGTCACCACAGAATGCAGCCGAAGCCTTCCCGGGCAACACAACTCGACCGCCGCATCGACCCGTTCCACATACCACTCGAACAACCGATTGGTCGCCGTTACCCGCCCGTCCGACGACTCCGCACGCTCAACCCGCTCCCGAGCATAATTCCGCGACAACTCATGACACCCATAACGATCACCCGGCAGCCGACGAACCAACCGTGCGGCAACCAACCGATCAAGCGAAGCAACCACATCCGCCACAGGCAGACCACACAACGCCGCCGCCGCGGGCGCGTCGATATCCGGCCCAGGCACCAGACCAAGCAACCGGAACGTAGCACGATCACCCGAAGTCAGCCCCGCACAAGACAGGTCAACCGCAGCCCGATCCATATCACGCCCGCTGAAATGCGAGACATCCGCCGGCAATTCCGCGACCCGAACAACCATCGACGCTTGCGACTCCAGCACCGAATCCCCCCGCAATATCGCCAGATGCAACTCCCGCAGCTGAGCACACGGATCAATCCGCAGAGCAAGCCGCTGATAAACCCCCAACGCCTCCGCCGCCCGCCCATCCCGATACAGCGCGAGCATGTACTGACCGGCCAGCCGCTCCCTCAACGGCTGGCCGGCCACGAGTTGGGCCAGCTCGGGCAACACATCAGCATGCCGCCCAAGCCGCAGCTCCGCATCCAGCCGATCCTCCAGCGCACCAAGCCGGGCCTCCTCGTAACCACCGGCCAGCCGATCCCGCAACGCCGCCGTGGTATCCCCGAGCATCGGCCCACACCACAGCGCCAACGCCTCCCTCAATAGCGCGACCCGCTGCTCGTCCCCGGCAGCACGGGCCCGCTCGACCAACACGCCGAACCGGTGCACGTCGACCCGCTCCGGATCGGTCATCAGCGCATAGCCGCCACCGGTCCGGACCACCTCGACGTCGTCCCCGAGTTCGGCCAGCGCGGCACGCAGCCGCCGCACCATCGCCCGCACGGTGCCGCGTGCACCGCGCGGCGGTGTGTCCGACCACATCAGGCCGATGAGCCGGTCCAGCGGCACCGGCCGGCCGGCTTCCAACGCCAGCACCGCGAGCAGAGCGAGCTGCATGTCCGACCCGAGCCGATGCGGCCGGCCCCCCGACCGGACACGCACCGGACCCAGCAGCTGGAATTCCATCGGCGGCTCCCCGTGCCGGGCGTGCGGCTCTCGTCGTGTACAGGT
>DATBCR010000250.1:0-4569 GCA_036270375.1 Pseudonocardiaceae bacterium
AGGGTGTGGCGGCACGTGCAGCACTACGCGGACGCCAAGACCGCCGTCGTCCAGGAGATCATGGACCGGGCGGAAGCCGGCGCATAGCCCGCGATGCGCGGAGCCGGGCCGGGTCGCCAGGTTCCGCGCATCGGCCGGGTAGTTCAGGTAGTGTTGCCGGCACCAGCAGCGTGCCTAGGAGGTGAGCCCCATCAACGCAAGTTCAGGCCGGGTGCTCTCACCGTACGGCCGCGCGGTCCGCTGAGCGTAGGTGGCCGTGAGAGCGCCCTTCGGCAGTCCGAAAGGCGTTCCATGTCACTGGTCTCACCCGCTCTGTCCGACATCATCGACCGGCTGCGTGCCGTCGGCTGCGTCTTCGCCGAGGACGAGGCGCGGCTGCTCGTCTCGACCGCCCGTACACCGGCCGAACTCGCGGCCATGGTGGACCGTCGGGTCCACGGCCTGCCGCTGGAACACGTCCTTGGCTGGGCGGAGTTCTGCGGCTTACGGATAGCCGTCGATCCTGGCGTGTTCGTGCCCCGCCGTCGCACGGAGTTCCTTGTGCGCCAAGCCGCTTCGCTTGCCCGGCCGGGTGCCGTCGTGGTCGATCTGTGCTGTGGTTCGGGTGCGGTCGGTGTCGCGCTGGCGGCGGCCGTGCACGGGATCGAGTTGTACGCCGCCGATGTGGATCCGGTCGCGGTGCGGTGCGCGCGCCGGAACATCGGTGATCGGGTGTTCGTCGGTGATCTCTATGACGCGCTGCCGGCCGAACTGCGTGGCCGGATCGACGTCTTGGTCGCCAACGCGCCTTATGTGCCAACGGATGCGATCGACCTGATGCCGCCGGAGGCCCGCGTCTACGAGCCGAGGATGGCGCTGGACGGCGGCGCGGACGGCCTCGACGTGCAACGGCGGGTGGCGGCCGGCGCGCCGAACTGGCTGGCACCGGGCGGTCACGTGCTGGTCGAGACGAGCGCGCGCCAGGCGGCACAGTCGATGGCGACGTTCGCCGCGCACGGGCTGATCCCGGCGGCGGCGACCTCCGACGAGCTGAACGGCACCGTCGTCATCGGCACGATGCCGCGCTGAACGACGGACCCCCCTTGACGGCTGCCTCGTGTCGGCGCTATGGTCAACCAGTCAGTTGATAAAGCGATTGGTTGATAATGATGTCGGTTGACGATGACTGGCTGGACCGGGCGTTCACCGCGCTCGGCGACCCGGTGCGCCGGGCGCTGATCGCGCGGCTGTCCCGGGGTGAGGCGACCGTGAACGAGCTCGCTGAGCCGTTCGCGATCACCAAACAGGCTGTCTCGCGGCACATCCAGGTGCTCGAGTCGGCCGGACTGATCACCCGCAGCCGGGACGGCCAGCGCCGCCCCTGTCATCTCGACCCGGCCGCCCTAGAGGCGTTGACCAGCTGGATCGACGGCTACCGCCTGACCGCCGAGCGGCGCTTCCGCCGACTCGACGTCATCCTCGATTCCCTGAAGGAGCAAGAGAAATGAACGACATCAAGCCGACAACGATCACCGCGGACCCCGGCAGCCCGTTCATCGACGTGCGGCGCGAGTTCGACGCCGCGCCCGCGCGGGTGTTCCGCGCGTACACCGATCCCGAACTGATCACCCAGTGGCTCGGGCCGCGCGACCTTGAGATGGACCTGATCGAGTTCGACGCCCGGCCCGGCGGCCGCTACCGCTACATCCACCGCGACAAGGAGGGCCACGAGTTCACGTTCCACGGCGTGTTCCACAGCGTCGTCGGCGACGAGCGGATCGTGCAGACCTTCGAGTTCGAGGGCGCGCCCGGCAATGTGGTCCTCGACTCGGCCACGTTCGAGAACCTGAACGGGCGGACGCGGCTGCACACGCACTCGGTGTTCCCGTCCGTCGAGGCGCGGGACATGGCCATCGCGAGCGGGATGGAGCACGGCATCATCGAGTCGATGGAACGGCTCGACGAACTGACCGCGTGAGCTGTTTATGTTGCGGTGGCACGGAAAGCCCGCCGATACGCGGACGGTGACGTACGCATCGCGCGGCCGAAGTGGTGCCGGTAGGTGACGGCGCTCTCGAAGCCGACCGCCGCCGCGATCTCCGCCATCTGGCGCGTGGTCTTCTCCAGCAGCGGCAGACTGGCTTGCACGCGTTGCGCGATCAGCCAACGGATCGGGCTGTTTCCGGTGCGCCGCGCGAAATGCCGGAGATACGTGCGGGTGGACAGGTGTGCCCAGGGGCACATTCCGGGAGCGCTGCACCTGCCGACCGCCGACATCCCGGATCGTGCCGGCGATCCCGTGCCTCGGGACGCGGAGGTGGTGACGTACTGCTGGGGACCGGGCTGCAACGGCGCGACGCGGGCGGCGCTTGCGTTCGCCCGCTTGGGATACCGGTCAAGGAGATGATCGGCGGATACGAGTACTGGGCGCGCGAGGGGCTCGCCGTGGTGACGTCGACCGGTCAGCGGGCCGAACCGCCGGACCGCTGACCGCTCCCGTCACGTCTGTCCACTGTGGATGCTAGGCCGGTGTCGCCATGCCCTTGCCCATCACGGTTCCTGCCTCCTACACGAACGGCCACCCGCCAGATCGACACTCAGTCGCGTAGGGCCACCATGGCCTGGTAGGCGGCTTTGGCCTCGCGGTCGGCGGCGGTCAGGGCCGCGCGGGCGATGGCGACGGCCGTCACGGCCTCCTCGTGTTCCCGGATCGCCTTGGTGAGCAGGGATCTGGCCACCTCGGCGCGTTCCCGGGTGCGGTTCGCCTGTTCCTGGGCGGTCGCCAGGTCCTGGTCGGCGCGTTCACGGGCCGCTTCGCTGTCGTGTGCGCGCCGGGTCGCCCTGATCAGTTCCTCGCTCGGCGGTGGTGGAGGTGGGGGTGGCGGCGGCGGTTCGGGTTGTGGCTGCGGCGGGGGCGGTTCGGATTGCGGCGGCGGAGTGGTCGGTTCAGGGCGGCGGGTTCGGACCGGTCGGGTAGCCGGCTGGGCGGGCGGTGGCGGGAACTCGGGCGGGCCGGTGCGGACCGGGCCGACGCGGGGTGGCGGGCTGTCCATGCCCGGCCACCCCTCCAGCACGTCCGCACCCTGCTCGACGGTCGCGCTGAGCTGGCCCGACCGGATCGCCCGCAGCGCCGCCGGGTCGACGAGCGCCGCCTGGAACGTCCTGGACACCTGGCCAGCCTGCTCGGTGCCCAGCCGGTGGTCGGCGGCCCGTGCCACCTGTCGGACCACGGAGTCCAACTGCTGCAACAACGTTCGCCGCTCGCGGCCGGCCGCGCGGATCAGGTCGCCGTCGGCCCGCTGGTGTGCCGATCGCAGTTGTTCGGCCACCTCGGTGAGTGCCGCGACCTGGTCCGGATGCTGGCGGACGACCTGGTTGACCAGCCACGCGCCGACCGTCGGCTTGCGCAGTGCGGCGATCCGCAGGGCCAGCGGGCGGTCACCGGCCGCCCGTGCCTGCCGGGACCGCTCGGTGCGGGTCGGCAGGAAGTCGTCGAGGGAGCCGCCGTACAGCTCGTCGACCACCGCGTCCTCGGTCACCGCCCGCTCGTCCATGGGTGTGATTGTGCATCGCCGTCAGTGGCGGTGCCCTTCGACCGGCGGGACGTTGGGTGGAACCGGACGAGATCGTCGTCGGCGCGGACGGCTTCAACGCCCCAGCGCGCCGACGATGACCAAGTTCGGCACCCGCACGCCCAAATCAGCCGACGGCACCCGGCTGGTAGTTCTGGAAGTCCTGGATGAAAGTGTCGCACATGGCCTTGATGGGGTTCAGCACGTCGATAGCGTTGGTGCACTGCGCGGTGTAGTACTCCCGCCACGCGGCGTCCTGCTCCTGTTCGATGAACTCGATCGCGCTCTGGATGAGATTCAGCACCCGGTTGCAGCGAGCGATCAGCTTCCGTGCCTCCTCAAGCAGGTCGAGGTACAGTTGGTTGAAATCCTCTTCCGTAATGTTCCGGATGGTCTGCCCAAGGCCCTGAAAGTCTTGCTGAATGGCGGCCGGTTCGTTGACGATGTCCGTCAGATTGACAACGCTCGCCAGGTAGTGGAGCAGGTCGTCCGGAAGCGCGTTGGGCGGTACTTGATTACCGTCTACCGCCTCGGCGGCTAACTGCTTGAGAGAAGGAATTCCATGCGTCATTCGGTGATCCTTTCAACTGGGCGATTCAGGAAGACAACCATCCTCGATGAGATCGGGCAGCCGTGCTTCGAAGCTACCTGGCGCCCACCATCGACACGATGACGGAGCACGCACCCAATCACGCACAAAACGATGCGCGCTCAGGCATCCGATGAGGTGCCCGCCCGCCGGCACCAATTGAGGCAGTGCCGCGAGCGTCGATACCGGGCAGAATGATCGTCATGAGTCGTGTTCTGCCTGGTGGATTGGTGCTGCGTACGGCTGGACCGGCCGATCTGGCGCAGATCGCCGCGCTGCTGACCGAGCGCGGCGATGCCGCCGACGCCGTGGATCACCGGCTGGTGGTCGAGGATCCCGACGCCGGCTGGCCGACCTGTGCGGTCGTGATGGACGGTGACCGGGTGGTGTCCACGGCGACCCTGCTGGACGAAACCCTTGTGCTGGGTG
>DATBCR010000251.1:0-2865 GCA_036270375.1 Pseudonocardiaceae bacterium
AGCTGCGGATCTTCCCGGCCACCCACTACGTGGCCACGCCGGACCGGATGGAGAAGGCGATCGGCACCATCGAGTCCGAGCTCGGCGAGCGGCTGGCCACCCTTGAGGGCCAGGGCAAGCTGCTTGAGGCGCAGCGCCTACGCATGCGCACCAGCTACGACGTGGAGATGATGCGCCAGGTCGGGTTCTGCACCGGCATCGAGAACTACTCGCGGCACATCGACGGCCGAGGCGCCGGCACGGCGCCGGCCACCCTGATCGACTACTTCCCGGACGACTTCCTGCTGGTCATCGACGAGTCGCACAACACGGTCCCGCAGATCGGCGGCATGTATGAGGGCGACGCGTCCCGCAAGCGCACCCTCGTCGACCACGGCTTCCGGCTGCCGAGTGCGATGGACAACCGCCCGCTGACCTGGGAGGAGTTCAGCGACCGGATCGGCCAGACACTGTATTTGTCCGCGACCCCAGGGCCGTACGAGATGGGCCAGTCCGGCGGCGAGTTCGTCGAGCAGGTCATCCGCCCGACCGGCCTGATCGACCCCGAGGTGATCGTCAAGCCGACCGAGGGCCAGATCGACGACCTCGTGCACGAGATCCGGCTGCGGGCCGAGCGGGACGAGCGGGTGCTGGTCACCACGCTGACCAAGAAGATGGCCGAGGACCTCACCGACTACCTGCTCGAACTGGGCGTGCGGGTGCGGTACCTGCACTCCGAGGTGGACACGCTGCGCCGGGTGGAGCTGCTGCGGCAGTTGCGCTTGGGCGACTACGACGTGCTGGTCGGCATCAACCTGCTGCGCGAGGGTCTCGACCTGCCCGAGGTGTCCCTGGTGTCCATTTTGGACGCCGACAAGGAGGGCTTCCTGCGCAGCGGCACGTCGTTGATCCAGACCATCGGACGCGCCGCGCGGAACGTGTCCGGCCAGGTGCACATGTACGCGGACCGGGTCACCGCGTCCATGCGGCGCGCCATCGACGAGACCGACCGCAGGCGGGCCAAGCAAGTCGCGTACAACACCGAACGCGGTCTCGACCCGCAGCCGCTGCGGAAGAAGATCGCCGACATCCTCGACCGGGTGTACGCGGAGGCGGAGGACTCCGACCAGGTCGACCGGGGCGTCCAGGTCGGCGGCTCCGGCCGGAACACCTCGCGCGGCAAGCGAGCCACCGGCGAGCGGGGCAGCTCGCCCGCACGCAGTGCCGGCGTGATCGACACCAGTCGTGACCCGAAGACCATGCCGAGGGCGGAACTCGCGGACCTGATCGGGCGGCTGTCCGAGCAGATGATGAACTCGGCCCGCGACCTGCAGTTCGAGCTGGCGGCCCGACTGCGGGACGAAATCCAGGACCTGAAGAAGGAACTGCGCGGTATGGACGCGGCCGGGGTGAAATGACCGCGGACGAGCTGATCGCGTACTGCCTCGGCAAGGCGGGCGCCGAGGAGACGTATCCGTGGGGCGACGGCGAACTGGTGGCCAAGGTCGGCGGCAAGGCGTTCGCGTTCATCGGTCTCGGCCCGACCGGCCGCGTCGGCGTGAAGTGCGGGCCGACCGCCGAAGCGGCCGCCGAGTGGCGGGACCGTTACCCGGACGGCATCACGATCAGCGCCTACATCGGCCGGTACGGCTGGAACTCGGTGGTGCTCAACGGAACCGTGCCGGCCGACGAGATCCGCGAACTGGTCGACGTGTCCTACGACGCGGTGGTCGCCCGGCTGCCGAAGGCCAAGCGCCCGTCCGCGATCAGCTCGTGATGTCCTTGCGGTTGAAGCGGCGGACGGCCAGGACGACGAAGATCGCCGCGTAGATCAGCGCCGACAGCAGACCTCGCGCGATGTCGCCGAGATCGATATCTGTGCTCAGCAGATCGGCCCACGCGTAGATGTAGTGCGTCGGCAGGTACTCGCGCAGCCCGCCGAGCGCGGTGATCGAGTCCAGGATCTGCGACAGGATCGACACCAGCACCGCGCCGCCGACCGCACCGAGCGGCGCGTCCGTGGACACCGACAGCAGCAGCGCCAGCCCCGCCACCCACAACAGCTGCACCACGAGATACGCCACCGACAGCGCGATCCGACCGACCGCCGTGCCGAACGGCAACGCGTCACCGGCCGGCCCGACCATGTCGCCTGTGCCGTACCAGAGCACCCCGACCAGCATCGACACCGCGGGCAGCACGACCAGCCCGACCACGGTGAGAATGCCGGACACGATCGCCTTCTGCCGCAGCAGCCGCCCGCGCGGCACCGGTGCCGCGAGCAGGTACTTCAGGCTCGACCAGGACGCCTCGCTGGCGACCGTGTCACCGAAGAACAGCGCGACGACGACCACCAGCAGGAAACCGGCCGACGCGAACATCGCGAACACGGTGAAGTTCGCGCCGCTCGCGGTCGCCAGGTCCACGAGTTGCCCGGAGTTGCGGTTGCTGCTGCCGTTGCCGATCTTGAACGCGATCAGCAGCAGGAACGGCAGGATCACCAGGAACCCCAACGCGATCTGGGTCCGCCGACGCCGCAGCTGCCGCGCCAGCTCGACCCGGACCGGCAGGGTCCGGTTGGCCCGGTAGGTGGTTGTGGTCACTTGGTCCCCCCGCCGACCAACTGCAGGAACGCGTCCTCGAGGCGGCCGCGCGGACCGACCTGGTCCACCGCGACACCGGCCCGCACCAAGGCGTCCACCGCCGCCGACCGGGGCACGCCGTTCAGCCGGGCGTGCACCTGGCCGTCCTCGATGTCCACATCGGACGGTTCGGCCAGCCCGGGCAGCCCGCGCAGCACGCCGACGGCCCGCTCCGCGTCGTCCACCCGGAACGACGTCTCGCCGCCACCGCCGACGATCTCCCGGACGTCGCCGGCAGCCACCA
>DATBCR010000252.1:0-1908 GCA_036270375.1 Pseudonocardiaceae bacterium
TGGGGGGACGAGGTGGCCGAGATCCGCGCGTTCGGCGTGGCCGACCAGCGATCCCTGCCCGGCGACATCGACGGCATCATCGCAACCCCCTGCCGCGAACTGCTCCTCACCGACGACGTCCGGGCACGCGCCGCCGCGCTCGCCGCCGAGCACCAGGCCGACGCGCAACTGGCCGAAATGCTGGACAAACTCGCGCAGGGCATCCCGAACGAGGGCATGGAAGCCCTGATCCCGGCCCTCTGCCCGGGAGAAATGCGCCTGCTCACGGACGAAATGCCGCGAGGCGCGCACATCCTGCTCGTCGACCCGGAGAAAATCCGTGCCCGCGCGCACGACCTGGTCCGCACCGGCCAGGAATTCCTCGAAGCCTCCTGGATGGCTGCGGCCGGCGGCGGCCGGTCACCGATCGACCTCGGCGCGTCGGCCTATCGCGCCTTGGCCGACGTGGCAACGCATGCCAGGGAAACCGACCGTCCATGGTGGACACTCTCGCAACTGACGAGCGAGGACGCCGACGTCCTGCGCCTCGATCTCCGTCCGGCCGAGGCATACCGGGGCGACCTGCCGAAGGCGTTCGCCGACCTACGCGGCCACGTGGCCACCGGCGGCACCGCGGTACTCGTCGTCCCCGGCGCCGGCACCGCGCACCGCGCCGTGGAACAGCTCCGCGAGGCCGACGTGCCCGCCGTCCTTGCCGAGCACGGCCTGACCGAACCGGCCGAACCGTCGCTCGTCACCGTCGTGCGCGGCCGCATCGAAGACGGATTCATCGCGCCGGAGCTGGGTTTCGTCGTGCTCACCGAAACCGACCTGACCGGCGGTCGGGGCGGCACCTCCACCCGGGACATGCGCCGCAGCCTGCCGAGCCGTCGCCGCAACTCCGTCGACCCGCTCGCGCTGCGGCCGGGCGACCACGTCGTGCACGAGCAGCACGGCATCGGCCGCTACGTCGAGATGGTGCAGCGCACGGTCGCCGGCGCAACCCGCGAATACCTGGTGTTGGACTACGCGCCGAGCAAGCGCGGACATCCGGCCGACCGGCTTTTCGTGCCGACCGATCAACTGGACGAGATCTCCCGCTACGTCGGCGGCGAACTGCCGACCCTCAACAAGCTCGGCGGCTCGGACTGGAAGAACACCAAGGCAAAAGCCAAGAAAGCCGTCAAGCAGATCGCCGCCGAACTGGTCCAGCTCTACGCCGCCCGCCAGTCCGCGCCTGGCCACGCGTTCGGCCCGGACACGCCGTGGCAGAGCGAACTCGAGGACGCGTTCCCGTTCGCCGAGACACCCGACCAGCTCGCCGCGATCGACGAAGTAAAGGCGGACATGCGGAAACCGGTCCCGATGGACCGGGTGATCTGCGGCGACGTCGGCTACGGCAAGACCGAGATCGCCGTGCGGGCCGCGTTCAAAGCCGCCCAGGACGGCAAGCAGGTCGCCGTGCTCGTGCCGACAACCCTGCTGGCGCAACAACATCTGAACACGTTCGGCGAGCGCATGCAGTCCTTCCCGATCACCGTCAAGGGACTGTCCCGGTTCACCGACAAGCTGGAGTCCGAGCAGACCATCGCGGGCCTCGCCGACGGCTCGGTCGACATCGTGATCGGCACCCACCGCCTGCTGCAGACCGGCGTCCGCTGGAAGGATCTCGGCCTGGTGATCGTGGACGAGGAACAGCGTTTCGGCGTGGAGCACAAGGAACACATCAAGGCGCTGCGCACCCACGTCGACGTCCTGACCATGTCGGCCACACCGATCCCGCGCACCCTGGAGATGAGCCTGGCCGGCATCCGCGAGATGTCCACCATCCTCACCCCGCCCGAGGAACGGCACCCGATCCTGACCTACGTCGGCGGCTACGAGGACAAGCAGGTCTCCGCCGCCATCCGCCGTGAACTGCTGCGCGAC
>DATBCR010000253.1:0-2889 GCA_036270375.1 Pseudonocardiaceae bacterium
CAGTCGTCGGGTGATTCTGCGGGGAGGCCGATCCGTTATGCGTCGAAACACGCGAATCGTATTGTCCGTGGTCGCGGCCGTGTTCCTGATGGCCGGCGTTGCCACTCCGGTGCCGGCGGCCGAACGGCCTACCGGCAACCACATCGGGGATCAGGGACACGGCCGGGACAACGGGTTTTCGCGCACCGGCCCGTGGAACACCGCCCTTCCACACGACGTGCCGCTCGCGCCGAACTCGCAGGCCATTGTGAACAACATCCTGTCGGACAAGGTGAACAACTTCGGCTCGTGGGCGATCAACACGGACACGTTTTCCGCGCCCATCTATTTCGTTGGTCCCGACACGCCCCGGCGGCACTGGACCTTCTCCGACTGCCTGAACATGCCGCAGCTCGCGCCGGTGATCGCCGACACGCTCTCCTCGGTGCCGACGCCGGCGAATATGCTGGTGTCCAAGGGCACCGACAACTCGGTCGCGATCTACCAGCCGTCCACCGACACCTACTGGGATTTCTGGCGGGCCGCTCAGGACGCGAACAGGAACTGGTCCGCCTGCTGGGGCGGGAAGATCGAGCATTACACGACGAATCCGGGAATCTTCACGAATCCGCTCGGCGCGACCGCGACCGGCCTGCCGTTGGGCGCCTTCCTGATCCGCGTCGACGAACTGCGCCGGGGACATATCGACCACGCCATCAACATCAGCACCGTCCGGACGAGGGCGAACTGCTTCTCGTGGCCGGCATCGCGGGACGACGGCAACACGCCGGGCGATGACATTCCGTGTGAGGGCCAACGGTTCCGGCTCGATCCCACCTTCGACGTCACCACCCTAGCCAGCCCGGCCGCACAGACCATTGCCCGCGCCATGCAGCAGTACGGGCTGATCCTGACCGACAAGGCCGGCGCGGTCGTCACCCAGGCCGAGGACCCACGGCCGTTCGAGGCGCGCAACGGCGGCGTCGACCCGTACGACCTGCTGTTCGACCCCAGCGGCACGTTCCCGGAGACCCTCTCTCGATTCGCCATTCTCGGCGGCATCCCGATCGACCGGCTACAGGCACTCCCGCTCAACTACGGACAACCCGAGCCGCGACGATAAACGCAGTGCTTTTGTAATGCCACTGCCTTGCAGCGGCATATGGGTTGCATTTGTCCATAATGGACGAATTTGGGCTAGCATCATGTCATGGGATTCGGGCACGGCCACAGCCATGATGCCGCCGACCAGTTGGACGAAAGCCTTACCGGCAGCCGGTCGGGCATGCGCACGTTGGCCGGTTCGTTCGCCGTGCTGCTGGCCACCGCGCTGATCCAGGCCGCGGTGGTGTGGCTGACCGGTTCGGTGGCGCTGCTGTCGGACACCCTGCACAACCTGGCCGACGCGTGCACCGCGATCCCGCTCGCGGTCGCGTTCCGGCTCGGCCGGCGGGCGCCGAACGGGCGGTTCACCTGCGGCTACGGCAGGGCCGAGGACCTGGCCGGGCTGGTGGTGCTGCTCGTCATCGCCGCGTCCGCCGCGCTCGCGGTGGCCGAGTCGGTGCGCAGGCTCGTCGAGCCGGCGCAGGTGCGGCAGCTGCCGGTGCTGGCCGCGGCCGCGGTGATCGGGTTCATCGGCAACGAAGCGGCCGCACGCTGGCGGATCAGGACCGGCCGTCGGATCGGTTCGGCGGCGCTGGTCGCGGACGGCATGCACGCCAGGGTGGACGGTATGACGTCGCTCGCCGTGCTGCTCGCGGCCGGGGGTGCCGCGCTCGGCTGGCACTGGGTCGACCCGGTGATCGGTCTCGTTGTCGCGCTGGCCATCGTGTCCGTGTTGTTCGGCGCCGGGCGTGGCGTGCTCGGCCGGCTGCTGGACGCCGCCGATCCGGCGCAGGTGCGCGAGGCCGGCGTGCTGGCCGCCGGCACGCCGGGGGTGCTCGCGGTGGCGGAGTTGCGGCTGCGGTGGTCCGGGCACCAGCAGGTGGCCGAGTTGACCGTCGTGGTGGACCGTGACCTGAGTCTCGTTGCCGCGCACAGCATCGCGGACGACGTGGAGCACCGGCTGCGGCACGGCCTGCCCCGGCTGCTCCGGGCGCACGTGCAGCCGCATCCGGCCGCCGACGTGGTGTGACGCCGCACGGCCGTTTGACGTCGCACGTCCGCGCAGGCGAGGATCTGCGTGTCGGTCGTGGAGGAACCCGGTGCGATTCCGGGGCGGTGCCGCCACTGTGACGGGTAGTTGTCCCACCGCGTGTTGCCACTGGGGTGCGAGCCCTGGGAAGGCCGTGGGCAGCGTCGATCCCCGAGCCAGAACACTCCCGCCGGCCCGCGCACCGCTACCGTGGCGCGCGGTCCACCCCTTCGGGCGAGACACCCAAGGAGCCGTGCTGTGGCGCCACCCACGCGTGACGTGCATCCCATCGAAGTCGAGTCGTACCGGATCCTGCGATCGAGGGTGGACACCGGCTTTCTGCCGCCGTTGACGAGGGCCGTTGTCGAGCGGGTGATTCACACGACGGCGGATCCGACGTGGATCGGCGATCTGGTCGCGGACGAGGCCGCGCTGGCGGCCGGGCGGGCGGCGTTGCTGGCCGGGGCGCCGTTGGTCGCGGATGTCCGGATGGTCGCGGCCGCCGTCACGGGCCGGGAGTGCGTTGTCGCGCTTGACCTGCCGGGTGTGGCGGACCTGGCCCTTGCCGAGGGGTTGACGCGGTCGACGGCCGGTATCCGGTTGGCGGCGCGGCGGTATCCGGATGGTGCGGTGTGGGTGATCGGGAACGCGCCCACCGCGTTGGCCGATCTGGTCGGCAGTGGGGTGCGGCCGGCGCTGGTGATCGGGGTGCCGGTCGGGTTCGTCGGTGCGGTGGCTGCGAAGGCGGCGTTGCGGGCAAGCGGGTTGCCCGCGTT
>DATBCR010000254.1:0-2410 GCA_036270375.1 Pseudonocardiaceae bacterium
AGGGCGACGGCCGGCTGGCGGACGGCATCGAGGCCGAACGGCACCTGCTCACGCCGCTGCGCGAACAGGCAGACTTGGTGCTGGACACGACTTCCCTGTCCGTGCACCAGTTGCGCGCCAAGATCGAGGACGCGTTCGGCAGCGAGGCCAGCACCCGCACCCGGGTCACCGTGCTGTCCTTCGGCTACAAGTACGGCCTGCCGATGGACGCCGATCTGGTGATGGACGTCCGGTTCCTGCCCAACCCGTTCTGGATTCCGGAACTGCGCGAGCTGACCGGCCTTGACACGGACGTGCGCAACTACGTGCTGTCGCAGGAGGGCGCGGAGGAGTTCCTTGACCGGTACCACGAACTGCTGCGCCTGATCGGCGCCGGCTACCTGCGGGAGGGCAAGCGGTATCTCACGCTCGCGGTCGGCTGCACCGGCGGGAAGCATCGCAGCGTGGCGATCTCCGAGGATCTCGCGAGCCGGCTGGCCACCGAGGACCGGATGACGGTCAAGG
Source organism: Pseudonocardiaceae bacterium (assembly GCA_036270375.1). GTDB lineage: Bacteria > Actinomycetota > Actinomycetes > Mycobacteriales > Pseudonocardiaceae > DATEPR01. The sequence continues at coordinate 505 of DATBCR010000254.1, forward strand.
TCGTGCACCGGGACCTGGGGCGGGAGTGAATCCGAGTTCCACCAACGGTTCCCGACCACCCCGGATGGTCGCGCTCGGCGGCGGCCACGGCCTGCACGTGACCCTGACGGCACTGCGTGCGATCACGCCGGAGATCACAGCCGTGGTCACCGTTGCCGACGACGGCGGCTCGTCCGGCCGGCTCCGCCGGGAACTGGGCAGCCTGCCGCCGGGCGACCTGCGCAAGGCGATGCTCGCTCTCGCAACCCCGGACGCCGGACCGTGGGCGTCGGTGTTCGGCCACCGGTTCGGCGGGGACGGCGCACTTGCCGGGCACGCTGTCGGCAACCTCGTGCTGGCCGGGCTGCTGGAAGTGCTCGGTGATCCGGTCGCCGCGCTGGACTCGGCCGCCCGCCTGCTCGGCACCCAGGGCCGGATCCTGCCGATGAGCAACCAGCCGCTGGACATCGAGGCGGACGTCGTCGGCCTCGACCACGACCCCGCCGCCGTCCGGCACATCCGGGGTCAGGTGGCGATCGCCACAACACCCGGTCGGGTACAACGCATCCGCCTGCACCCGGCCGGCCACCCGGACGAAACACCCACGGCGTGCCCGGACGCGGTGGCCGCGGTGCTCGGTGCGGACGTCGTGCTGCTCGGTCCTGGATCGTGGTTCACCAGCGTGCTGCCGCATCTGCTGGTGCCGGAACTGCACGAGGCGCTGGTCACGACGGCCGCGCGGAAGGTGGTCGTGCTCAACCTGGTGCCCCAGCCGGGAGAGACGGCCGGATTCTCCACCGAGCGGCATCTGGACGTACTCTGCCAGCACGCACCACGGCTGCGGGTCGACGCGGTGATCGCCGACGTCGACTCCGTGCCGGCGCCGGAGGGGTTGATCCGGTCCGCGGGTGCGGTCGGGGCACGCGCCTACCTGTCGAAGGTGGCCGTGCCCGGCGCACCGGAACGGCACGATCCGATGGCGTTGGCGGACAGCCTGCGCAGCGCGATCGGCTCGCCCGGGCCAACGGGGTGGAAGTGGCCGGCAGAACGGGGAGGAGACAGCGGTGGCGATGACCGCTGAGGTCAAGGACGAGCTGAGTCGGCTGCCGGTCAGCAAGACATGTTGCCGCCGTGCCGAAGTGGCGTCCCTGCTGCGCTTCGCGGGTGGCCTGCATATCGTGGCCGGCCGGGTGGTGGTCGAGGCCGAGGTGGACACCGGTTCGGTGGCGCGGTTGCTGCGGCGGGAGATCCACGAACTGTTCGGGCACCTGGCGGACGTGCACGTGATCACCTCAGGTGGGCTGCGCAAGGGCACCCGGTACGTGGTGCGGGTGGTCAAGGACGGCGAGGGGCTGGCACGGCAGACCGGGCTGTTGGACCCGCGCGGGCGGCCGGTGCGGGGACTGCCGGCGCCTGTGGTGTCAGGTGGGGTGTGTGACGCGGAGGCGGCGTGGCGGGGGGCGTTCCTTGCACACGGGTCGCTGACAGAGCCGGGTCGGTCCAGTGCCCTCGAGATCACGTGTCCCGGGCCGGAGGCGGCGCTGGCGCTGGTGGGTGCGGCGCGGCGGTTGGGTATTGCGGCGAAGTCCCGGGAGGTGCGCGGGGCGGACCGGGTGGTGGTGCGCGACGGTGACGCGATCGGGGCGCTGCTGACCCGGCTCGGCGCGCACGCGAGCGTGATGGCGTGGGAGGAACGGCGGATGCGCAGGGAGGTCCGCGCGACCGCGAACCGCCTCGCCAACTTCGACGACGCGAACCTGCGGCGGTCGGCCCGCGCGGCGGTCGCGGCGGCTGCCCGGGTGGAGCGGGCGTTGGAGCTGCTGGGACCGGAGGCGCCGACGCACCTGGTCACGGCGGGTACGTTGCGGCTGGCGAACCGTCAGGCGTCGCTGGAGGAGCTGGGCCAGATGTCCGACCCGCCGATGAC
>DATBCR010000255.1:0-4651 GCA_036270375.1 Pseudonocardiaceae bacterium
CACGTGGGCCGAGGCGTTGCGGTCGGCCCGTGGGCTGGCCCGGGCCGAGCTGCCCGATCCCGCTCCCCCGCACGACGGCCCGCCGCCGCCGAGCCGGTGGGCGGACAAGGACCCGGACGCGGCGGCACGGCTGGCGGCGGCACGGGCCGCGCTCACGTCGATCGCGGAGGCGCACACCCTGCCGGTGGAGAACCTGCTGCAGCCCGACCTGGTCCGGCGGACCTGCTGGGAACCGCCCGCAACGCGTGACGTCGCGACCGTGACGGACGTGCTGCGGGCCGGTGGCGCGCGGAGCTGGCAGATCGAGCTGACGGTGGGCGCGCTCACGGCCGCCCTGCACGTCACGGCGCCGGCGAAGGAAATGTGACGGGCCAGACAGGGTGACCCGAGTGGTTACTGGTGGGTAACAAGGACTAGAGTAGCTGCTACCGGCCGGTAGGTACGCGGCCGGCCACCATGGAGCCAGGGAGGTACCCACCGTGGCCGCAACCGCAGCACGCGCCGTGCGCGACGTGGTCTTCGTCGACGGGCTGCGCACGCCGTTCGGCAAGGCGGGCAAGAACGGCATCTACGCCGAGACAAGGGCCGACGACCTGATCGTCAAAGTCATCCGTGAGCTGCTGCGCCGGCACCCGGAGCTTCCGCCGGCCAGGGTGGACGAGGTGGCGATCGCGGCCACCACCCAGATCGGCGACCAGGGCCTGACCATTGGCCGCACGGCCGCGCTGCTGGCCGGGCTGCCCAAGTCGGTGCCGGGCTTCGCGATCGACCGGATGTGCGCGGGTGCGATGACCGCCGTGACCACGACGGCCGCCGGCATCGCGTTCGGCGCGTACGACGTGGTCATCGCCGGTGGTGTCGAGCACATGGGGCGGCATCCGATGGGTGAGGGTGTCGACCCCAACCCTCGGATCATCGCCGACAAGCTCGTCGACCCGTCGGCTCTGGTCATGGGGCAGACGGCGGAGAACGTGCACGACCGGTACCCGTCGATCACCAAGGCGCGGTGTGACGCCTATGCCGCGCGCAGCCAGGAGCGGTACGCGGACGCGGTGAAGAACGGCAAGATCGGCCCGGAACTTGTGCCCGTCGCCATCCGGTCCGCCGAACTGGGGTGGGGCCTAGCAACGGAGGACGAGCCGCCACGGCCGGGGACGACGGTGGAGACGTTGGCGGGTCTGAAGACGCCGTTCCGGCCGCACGGGCGGGTCACCGCCGGCAACTCGGCCGGTCTGAACGACGGTGCCACCGGGTGCATCCTCGCCGACGCGGACACCGCGCGTGAGCTCGGGCTGCCGGCGGCGATGCGGCTGGTCGGGTACTCGTTCGCCGGGGTCGAACCGGAGGTGATGGGCATCGGGCCGGTGCCGGCCACCGAGAAGGCGTTGGCGCGCACGGGTTTGCGCATCGACGACATCGGGCTGTTCGAGATCAACGAGGCGTTCGCGGTGCAGGTGCTGGCGTTCGGAGACCACTTCGGCATCGCAGACGACGACCCACGGGTGAACCGGTGGGGCGGCGCGATCGCGTGCGGGCACCCGCTGGCGTCCTCCGGCGTGCGGCTGATGACGCAGCTCGCGCGGCAGTTCGCCGAGCGGCCGGACGTCCGCTACGGCATGACCACCATGTGCATCGGCATCGGCATGGGCGGGACCGTGATCTGGGAGAACACCAACTGGGAAGGCGCAGCGAAGTGACTCTCTCCATCGACGAGGCCAAAGCGGCCTACCCGGACGAGGTCGTCACGGTGGCGACCTGCCGGCTGGTTCGGGTGCCCGGGCTCGCGAAGCCCGTCGCGCTGATCACGCTGGACAACGGCCTTGACCACACCCGGCCGTCCACCTTCGGGCCGCAGGGGCTGGTGAGCCTGGATGCCGCGCTGGACAAGGCTTTCGCGGCCGACGTGGCCGCGGTCGCGGTGACCGGCAAGCCGTTCGTCTTCGCGGTCGGCGCCGACCTGTCCGGCGTGGAGCAGGTTTCGTCGCGCGAGCAGGCGCTGGCGATCGCGCGGGCCGGGCACGAGGTGTTCCGGCGGCTCACGGAGTCGACCGTGCCGACGTTCGCGTTCGTCAACGGTGCGGTCATGGGTGGCGGCCTTGAGTTGGCGTTGTCGTGTCACTACCGGACCTTGATCAGCAACGCGGCGGCGATCGCGTTCCCGGAGTGCTTCCTCGGGCTGTTCCCGGGTTGGGGTGGCACACAGCTGCTGCCGAACCTGATCGGCGCGGACGGCGCGGTCAAGGTGATCATCGAGAACGCGTTGAACCAGAACAAGATGCTCAAGCCGGCCGAGGCCGGGGCGCTGGGCATCGTGGACGTGGTGCTGGATTCGGCGGACTACATCGAGCGGTCGCTGTTGTGGCTGGCGTCGGTGGTGCGCGGTGAGACCACTGTGGACCGTCCATCGATCGACCGGGGTGCCGCGTGGGACGCCGCTCTGGCTCGGGCGCGGGCCGTTGTCGACGGTAGGACCCACGGTGCTTCGCCTGGTGTGACGAAGGCGCTGGAGTTGTTGGCGCTGGCCAGGAACAACGACCTGGACGCCGGTTACGCGGCGGAGACCGAGGCGCTGGCGGACGTTCTGATGACGGATGCGCTGCGGGCAGGGCTGTACTCGTTCAATCTGGTGAACAAGCGTGCCCGCAAGCCTTTCGGGGCGCCGGACCGTTCGTTGGCCAGGCCGGTGACCAAGGTGGGTGTCGTCGGCGCCGGTCTGATGGCGAGCCAGTTGGCGTTGCTGTTCGTGCGTCGGCTGAAGGTGCCGGTGGTGCTGACGGACATCGACCAGGCGCGGGTGGACAAGGGCGTCGGCTATGTGCACGACGAGATCGGCAAGCTGGCGGCCAAGCACCGGATCACGCCGGACGAGGCGAACCGGTTGCGGGCGTTGGTGTCCGGGTCGATGGACAAGGCGGCGTTCGCGGACGCCGACTTCGTGATCGAGGCGGTGTTCGCGGAACTGTCGGTCAAGCAGCAGGTGTTCGCGGAGGTCGAGGAGTACGTGTCGGCCGAGTGCGTGCTGGCGACGAACACGTCGTCGTTGTCGGTGACGGACATGGCGGCGAAGCTGCGGCATCCGGAGCGGGTGGTCGGCTTCCACTTCTTCAACCCGGTCGCCGTGCTGCCGCTGCTGGAGATAGTGCGCGGCGAGCGGACCGACGACGTCACGCTGGCGACGGCGTTCGCGGTGGGCAAGGAGTTGAAGAAGTCGAGCGTGCTGGTGACGGACGCCCCCGCGTTCGTGGTCAACCGGCTGCTGACGCGGTTCCTGGGTGAGGTGCTGGCGGCGGTGGACCAGGGGACGCCGTTCGAGGTGGCGGACCGGGCGTTGGAGCCGCTCGGGCTGCCGATGAGTCCGATGGTGCTGCTGCAGTTGGTCGGGCCGGCGGTCGCCCTGCATGTCGCGGAGACCATGCACGCGGCGTTCGGTGACCGCTTCGGCGTCAGCGAGAACATGCGGCGGTTCGTGGAGGCCGGCAAGACGGCGGTGTGGACGTGGGATTCGGAGGGCCGGCAGACGGTCGATCCGGAGGTCGCGGCGCTGTGGCGGTTGGGTGCTGAGCCGCTGACGGCCGAGCAGGTGCGGGAGCGAGCGCTGGCGGCGCTGGCCGAGGAGGTGCGGCTGATGCTGGCCGAGGGGGTCGTCGCGGCGGCGCAGGATGTGGACCTGTGTCTGCTGTTGGGGGCCGGGTGGCCGTTCTGGCTGGGTGGGATCACGCCGTATCTGGATCGGGTGGGGGTGTCGGAGCGGGTCAACGGGGCGCGGTTCCTGGCGCCCAGGGTGGCGTCTGCGAGGTAAGTCATTGGAGTGTGTCGGACAGCGATCCGGACAGGGCGGAGCGGGCGGAGCTCGCGCTGTGCGTGTGGTCCGGTTTGGACCCACCTGCCTGGTCTGCGGCCGCCTGGACGGCAGCCACCTCATCCGGCGTCAAGCGCACGGAGTACACGGTGGACCGATTGTGGTTGGGTCGAACACCGATGCCGGGTGGCAAGGGAGCTTCCCTTGTCGCCTCGGCTTCGTCCCGGATCCGACGTTCCAGTTCGCTGGTCATGAGACTCCCTCCCGGTAGGCACGAAGTCGCCGCGCGATGCCGTCTAGTCGATTTGACACTTGCGCGCCTAGGGCACTAGACATAGACTTGTGGTCAACAAGAGGATGAAACCGACCAAAGTGTTGCGGCTCGTCCATCGAGCGGCCAGACGGACAGACTTGGTAGTTGTCCTGATTCCCAACCGCGGAAAGGGCTCGCATCAGGTCTACCAACTCCAGAACGAACATGGCACGGAGGTCGGAAGGTTCGCCATCACCGGTCACAGTCGCGAGTTGTCTTGGACGGTACTCCGCAGCATCGAAGACGCTCTCGCCCCGCTGTTCGGCGCGGCCTGGATGGAGGAGAAATGATCACCAAGTTGCCCAGCTACAGCGTCACCGTCAGCCGGGAAGACAACCTCTTGGTCGCAGTGGTGGCCGATCTGCCCGGTGGCGCGACTGACGTACAACACTTCGCCGATCTGGACACTGAAGTCCGTGACCTGATCGCCGGGCTGACCGACGCCGACTCCGAAGACTTCTGGATCGAGTGGCATTACATGCAGGGCGGGCATGAGTACACGCTGGCTCTGCTGCGCTGGCAGGAAACCGAACGGCAGG
>DATBCR010000256.1:0-9859 GCA_036270375.1 Pseudonocardiaceae bacterium
CGGACGGCTCGGTCATCAACGACGAGCTGCCGGTCAAGGACGGCGAGGTGCCGCTGCCGGACTGGTCCCTGTTCGAGGACGCCGACCTGACCGACCTGACCGACGAGCTGCGTGCGGCGTTCCGGGCTCGCGCCATCCCGACGCCCTGGCATGTGGCCAGCGATCCGGTGCAGCTGACCGACGAGCGCCGCTACGACGTCCCGGTGACCGCCATCGCTACCGAATACACCGCCGCCATGCTGCGCGACTGGATCGGCCAGGGCGCCGAGCCGGTGCGGGAGTTCACCAAGATCCGTGATGTCGAGTACGTCGACGTGCCGACCGGCCACTGGCCGCAGTTCACCCGGCCGGATGATCTCGCCCGGGCGATCCTCACCGCCGTCACGCGACGCCATTAGCCACCGTTAGCGTGGATTGGCGGTTTCCCGCGTTCGACCGCAGCCTTGTGGACCGAGGTTACCCTGGTGCCGTGGTGGGGGTGACCATTCGACTCGCCGGTTCGTTCGGCGTGGTGCGTGGCGCGACCGAGGAGGTCGGCGCCGGTTTGGGCAGCCGCAAAGCGCGTCGCCTGTTGATGTTGCTCGCGGTCGACGGTGACCGGACGGTGCCGGTGGACCGGATCATCGACGTCCTGTGGGCCGACCATCCGCCCCAGCGCCCTGCCGACAACGTCGCGACGCTGGTCAGCCGGCTGCGGGCGGCCCTCGGACCGGACGTCATCGCGGGCAACCGGGACGGCTACCGGCTCGGCGTGCCGCCCGCCGTCCAGGTGGACCTGCGTGCGGCGGCACAGTTGGTGACCGAGGCCGAGCGACGCCTCGCCGTCGACGAACCCGCACTCGCCGGTGTCGCGGCGGGCCGCGCGCTCACCCTGCTCGGCACCGGCGTCGTGCTCGTGGACGAGCCGGACGCGGACTGGGCGGCGGCCGCGCGGGCCGACGGTGACCGGCTGGTCCGGATCGCACGGCAGGTCGCGGCCGCCGCAACGCTGCGCACCGGCGAACCGCGCGTGGCGATCGACGCGGCCCGCGCCGCCGTCGCGGCCGACCGCTGGGACGAGACGGCGCATCGGCTGCTCATGGCGGGGCATCTCGCCGCGGGTGAACCGGCGAAGGCGCTCGCCGTCTACGAAACGCTGCGGGCCGACCTGGCCGCGGAACTCGGTGTCGACCCGGCCCGCGAGACCCACGAGCTGTACCTGGCACTGCTGCGCGGACAAACGCCGCCCGCACAGGAACATCGGCGGATACCGGCCGTCGCGCCACGCACCGATCTGGTCGGCCGGGACGGCGAGCTGGCGTCGCTTGGCCGGGCGTGGTCGGCGGCCGTTTCTGGCCAGCCGGCGGTGGTGTTGGTGGCCGGTGTGGCCGGCATCGGCAAGACCAGCCTCGCCGAGGACGCCGCGTCCTCGGCTGCGGCCACCGGCGGGATCGTGTTGCGGGCACGGTGTTACGCGGCCGAACGCTCACTGTTCCTGCAACCGGTCGTCGACGCGATGGCGGCCACCCTGACGTCGATGCCGGCCGGTGCGCTGCGCGAACTGGCCGGCGCACGGCCCGGCGATCTCGTCGGGCTGCTGCCGAAGTTGGCGCCGATCCTCGGCCCGCCGTCGGCCGAGCGCGGCAGCGCGGACATCGAACTGCGGCGCGCGTTCGAGGCGGTCGCCCAGGTGCTGCGGACGCTGTCGGCGACCTGCCCGGTCCTGATGCTGCTCGACGACCTGCACAACGCGGGCGCGGCCACCGTCGATCTGCTGCACTACCTTGCCCGCCACCTCACCGGCTGCCGGGTGCTCGTGCTGGCCACGGTCCGTACCGAGGAGGGCGAAGCGGCCATCGACGCGCTTGCCGACGTGGCCGCCCGGCTGCACGTCGGCCCGCTGGACGCCGATGCCGTGACCACCCTGGCCGCCGCGGACGGCCGGGCCGACCTCGCCGACACGATCCTGCGCCGGACAAGCGGTCACACCCTGTTCGTCGTGGAAACGTTGCGTGGCCTGAAAGCCGGCCAGACGACGGTGCCGGAAACCTTGCAGACAGCCGTTCTCGCGCAGGTGCGCCGGGCCGGCCCGGACACCGAGGAACTGCTGCGTGCGGGCGCGGTGCTCGGTGCGACCGTCGATCCGGCCGTCGTCGGCGCGATGCTGGACCTGCCGGCGCACGTCGCCGTCCAGCGGTGCGAACGGGCCGTGTCGGCCCGGCTGCTGGTGGTCGCCGGGCGCAGTTACGAGTTCGCCAACGACCTGGTGCAGGAGGTGCTGTACGCGACGTCGCCGGAGCCGCTGCGGGTCGCGCACCACCGCAGGGCCGCGGACCTGCTCACCGGGGCGCCCGAGTCGGTCGGCGCGCACGCCGCCGCCGTGGCCGACTGGCCGAGGGCGAGCCGCGCGTTCCTGATCGCCGGTGAGCTGGCGATGGGCCGGCAGGCCGTCGCGGACGCGGACGCGTTGCTGAGCCGGGCGCTGGACTACGCGGAACGGGCCGGCGCCTCGGAACTCGTGGCACGGGCGTATTTGGCGCGTGGCCAGGCCCGCGAGGCGCTCGGCGACTTCCGGCGCGCGGCCGGCGACCACCACGCCGCGCTCGGCACCGCGCGGTCGGCCGGCGACCAGCGCACCGAGATGCTGGTGCTGCGGGCGCTCGGCGGGCACGCGTCGCTGGCCATCGGCGTGACGGTCGCCGAGTGCTCGGCCCGGCTGCACGACGGCCTGCGGATCGCGGAAGTGTTGGGGGACCGGGAAGTCGAGGCCGACGTGTTGGGCTGGCTGGCCGTCATGGCCACCAACCGGCTGCGGTTCACCGACGGTCTCGCGCTGGCGCGGCGGGCGGTCCGGGCCGGTCGGGCCGCCGGTTCGGAGCGTGCGCTCGCGGCCGGGCTGGACGGGCTGAAGAACGCGTACGCCTACATCGGCGAGCTGGCCCTTTTGGACGAGGTGCTGGCCGAACTTGATCCGCTGCTGCGCCGGATCGGGAACCTGGAACTGTTGCAGTGGACGGTTTTCGAGTCGGCGTTCAGCGCGATCGCCGGTGCCGACTGGGAGTTGGCGGTCCGTCGGGCCGAGGAAGCGCTGGCCGTCAACCATCGCAGCGGCCACCCGGTGCACGAGTCGTGGTTCGTGTCGCATCTCGGATGGCTGGCCCGCGCGCAAGGCCAGTTCGACCTCGCCGTCGAACACGGCCGGCACGCGGTGGAACTGGCGGCATCGTTGTCGCACCGGTGGTTCCTGCCGGACGCCGACTCCCAACTCGCGTCGACGCTGCTGGCGGCCGGTGACCGGGCCGAAGCCGTGCGGCTGCTCACCAGGGCCCGCGAGCGCGCCGGCCGCAACGGAGCCGAGGCACACGTACTGCGCTGCGTCGGACCGCTCGCCGAGGCGACCGGGTCACCGGAGGTACTGGCCGAAGCGGACGCACTGCTGCACGGAATCTCGACGCCGGCAGGGTTTGCCTGGTTCTCCGGCTCGGACTCGTACCTGTCGGTGGCGCGGGCATGGCTCGCGCACGGCGAGCCGGTCCGGGCACGGGCGGCGGTGGCACCGATGCTGACGGCGGCGAAGCGTGGCGGATGGCTGCCGATGGAAGCGCAGGCCAGTCTCGTCGACGGCGATGCCGTCGCGGCGCTCGGGGATCGTGCCGCGGCCGAGGAACTGTTCCGGCGGGCGGCGTTCCTCGGCGCGTCGTACGGCATGCCCGGTGTCGAACAGGAAGCGTTGGCGCGGCTATAGCAGCTCGGCCAACAGCGCCGCGGCCCGTCGGGCGCCGTCCTCCCCCACCGGGCGATAGTCGACCGGCCGGTCGATCTCCTGCGCGAGCGCGGCGGCCAACCGGTCCGGGTCGGTGTGCTCGTACTCGACGCAGTGCCCGGCGCCGTGCCGCCGCAGCCGATGTCGCACGTGCAGGTTCTGCTCGAAGTGGTTGCGGATCGGCACATACACGAACGGCCGGCGCAGCGCCGTCAGCTCCATCGTCGTCGTCAGTCCACCTTGGACAACCGCGACGTCGCACGCGGCCAGATGACGGTACAGCTCCGGCAGGTAGCCGACGACGTCCACCCCGCGCGGCGCCGGCACGGTGGCCGGATCGATCCGCGGCCCGGTGACCACCACCATCCGCAGGCCCGGCACGACTCGAGCCACAGCCGGATAAGCCGCGACGACCCGCCGGAGCAGGTGGTGGCCGACACCGGAACCGCCGACGGTGACCAGGCAGACGCGTTCGTCTGGCTTATAGCCAAGCTCGGCGCGCAGTGCCTCGCGGTCGGCCGGTGGGGTGAAACCCGTTACGTAGCCGGCGAAATCGTAGTGCGCGGTGGTCCAGTCACGGATCGACGGCAGGCCGGGACCGAACGTGTCCGGCACGATGTCGTCCGGATCGCCGACGAAGATCGCCCGGTCCCGGATGCGTGGCAGGCGCTCGATGTTCGCCAGCATCTCGGCGTTGTAGTCGGCCGTGAGCGCCGCCTCCCGGTCGCCGCCGTCCGGCATCGGCAGCCAGCCGACGAAATCGGTCAGCCACGCGTAGGCGCTGCGCTTGAGTTCCGGGTTCTCGTGCAGCAGGCCGTCGACCTCCCAGCCCTCGTCGGCCACCACCAGGTCGTACGGGTCGGCGCGCACCACGTCGTCGAAGACCATGAAGTTGTTGACCAGGATCTCGTCCATCCGCCGCACCGCATCGAACACCCGCAGGTCGTGCTCGCCGGCCTCGGCCTCGATGTGCGCGCTTTCGGTTGCCAGCCAACGACTCGCCGGATGTATCCGCTCACCCCGCGCCGCCGCCACCGCCGACACGGGTGACTGCGCCAGCCAGTCGATCCGCAGGTCCGGCCGCAGCTCCCGCAGCCGCGCCGCGATCGCGAGATCCCGCCGGGCGTGCCCAAGACCGATGGGGGAGCACAGGAACAGTGCCCGACGCGGCCGGTCCAGCGGCCGGCCCCACCGCCGCTGTGCCGGGGCCGTCGCGAATCGGGCCGCGAATGACCGGATCGCGTGGTTCACGGCGACCGGCTCGCGCGCCATCGCCAGGTGCCCGGCACCGTGCATCGTCAGCACCTCGGCACCGAGCAGCTCCGCCAACTTGAGCCCGCGTTCCATTGGCACGCAACGGTTGTTCTCGCAGGAGATGACCAGTACCGGGCACTGGACCCGGCCCGCGATCGCAGCGATGTCGGCGGCCGTGTCCGGCGGGTTGGGCGCCGTCTCGGTCGCCATCAGCACTTCGGGGCTGGTCTCAAGACCCCATCCGACGCAGTCCTCGAACTGCTTGGTGGAATGGGGCTCCACGAGCAGCTCGCCGAAGAAGAACTCCAGGAATCCCTGGTAGTCGCGTTTCCAGTAGTGCCAGTTGTCCTTTGCCCAACCCTCGTCGGTGTCCAGTTCTTCGGTGTGCGAGTACACGGCGCGGGCCGGCAGCGGTGGCGTCAGCGCGGCCGGGTTCGGCTCGATGGCGACGACGCCGATGACCCGCTCCGGGTGTCGCGCCGCCGTCATGACGCAGCGCCAGGCCTGCGTGCAGTGGCCGACGAGCACCGCCCGTTCGACCTCGGCAGCGTCCATTACGGACAGTGTGTCGGCGATCAGCGCATCGTGCGTGTAGGCGGCCGGATCGGTGCAGCGGTCGGAACGGCCGTTGCCGAGCGGATCCGCGGTGATGACACGGTGATAACGCGCAAGGTAGGCCACCTGTGCCTTCCACATCAGGGAGTGCGCGATCGACCACGGTGGCGTGAGGAAGACCGCCGGCTCGCCGCTGCCGAACACCTCGTAGCCGATTTTCATGCCGTCCCGCACGATGTAGCCCTCGATGTCGGGTTCGATCGCTCGCATGTGGACCCCCTGGATGACGTGTCGGGTGCAGTCTGGTCGCGACCATTGCAGTCCGGTTGCAACGCGCGCGCAACGCGGATGAGCACGCTGTCGCAGGTCAGGACGGTCCGTTTGTTGGAGGCGTGACATGGCAGTTGACCAGGACAAGTTGATGGCGTTCATCCACCGGTTCGCAGGCGATCTCGGCGCCACCATGGCGGCGGGGAATGTCGTTGTCGGACACCGGCTCGGGCTCTACAGATCGCTCGCCGAGGGACCGGCGACGGCACCGGAACTGGCCCGGCGCACGCACTGCAGCCCGAGGTACGTCAGCGAGTGGCTGGCCGGGCAGGCGGCCGGCGGCTACATCGAGTACGACGCGTCGACCCAGCGCTTCACGATGACGGAGGAGCAGGCGTTCGCGCTGGCCGATCCGGACGGCCCGGTCTACCTGCCGGGCGCGTTCGTGCTCGCGCTCGGCGCGCTGAAGGCGGAGGCCAGGATCACGGAGGCGTTCCACACCGGTGCCGGGGTCGGCTGGCACGAGCACGACGCCGACGTGTTCGACGGGTGCGAACTGTTCTTCCGCCCGGGTTATGTGGCCAACCTGATTCCGAGCTGGATCCCCGCGCTCGACGGCGTCGAGGCCAAGCTGCGCGCGGGCGCAAGGATCGCCGACGTCGGCTGCGGGCTCGGCGCGTCGACGGTCCTGCTGGCCACGGAGTACCCGGCGTCGAGCGTCGTCGGCTCGGACTACCACGACGGCTCGATCGAACTGGCCCGCAAGCGCGCCGCGGACGCCGGGGTCGTCGGGCGGACGTCGTTCGAGGTGGCGTCGGCACAGACGTTCAGCGGTTCGTCCTACGACCTCGTGACGACGTTCGACTGCCTGCACGACATGGGCGACCCGGTCGGCGCGGCACGCCACATCCGCGAAGCCCTCGCGGCGGACGGCACGTGGCTGATCGTCGAGCCGGCGGCAGCGGACACCCTGGCCGGCAACCTGAATCCGGTCGGGCGGATCTACTACTCGTTCTCGAACTTCCTGTGCGTGCCCAACGGCCTGTCGCAGCCCGGCGGCTACTCACTCGGCGCACAGGCGGGCGAGGCCGCGATCCGCCAGGTCACAACGGATGCCGGCTTCACCCGGTTCCGCCGGGCCGCGGAAACCCCGTTCAACCTTGTTTACGAGGCACGCCCGTAACACCGTCAAGGCGAGTCGGCTTCGACGATGCCGGCCTGGTATGCCAGCACGATCAGTTGGACGCGGTCGCGCAGATTGAGTTTCTGAAGAATGTGCGTGATGTGCGTCTTGACAGTCGTATCGCCGATATAGAGTTCCGCACCGATTTCCACATTCGACAGCCCGCGGGCGATGAAACGGAAGACTTCTCGCTCGCGGGCGGTGAGGTCGTCGAATTCCTTCGGTGGGGTCGGGCGTGGGATGCGGGTGAACTGCCTGATCACACTTTTCGTGACCGTTGGTGACAGCAGCGCATCGCCCGCGGCGACGGTGCGGACGGCCGCGATGAGCTGTTCGGGTGGATCGTCCTTGAGTACGAAACCGCTGGCACCGGCCCGGAGCGCCTCGTAGATGTATTCGTCGAGATCGAATGTTGTCAGAATGAGGATTCGGGTGGCGTCGTCGGCCGCGAGAATGCGTCGGGTCGCGCCGAGCCCGTCCAGTTCTGGCATGCGGATGTCCATGAGAACGACGGTGGGACGGACACGGGCCGCCGTGGCGACCGCCTCCAGTCCGTTGCTCGCCTCGGCAACGACTTCGATATCCGTTTCGCGGGCGAGCAGCATGCGGAAGCCGGCGCGGACCATCGACTGGTCGTCGGCGACAAGGACCCGGATGGTCATCAGCGTTCGCCAAGCAGCGGAAGGCGTGTGCGCAGAACGAAACCACGGGCGGGTCCGGTGCTCGCGGACATCTCGCCACCGTAGATCTTGACCCGCTCGCGTACGCCGATCAGCCCGTGGCCGAGCACGTCGCTCGTCGAACCGCCCTGGCCGTCGTCGCGTACCTCGATTCGCAGTTCGTCCGGCCGGTAACTGACGGTCACGTCGACGTGGCTGGCGCGCGCGTGCTTGAGGGCGTTCGTCAGTCCTTCTTGGACGATGCGGAAGGCGGACAGGTCGATCGCCTGTGGCAGTGGGAAGGGCTGGCCGTCAACGTGCAGCCGGGTGGGCAGTCCGGCGCGGCCGACCTCGGCCAACAGTGCGTCGAGGCTGTCCAGGCCCGGTTGGGGCGCGAGTTCGACGTCGTCACACTCGCGCCGCATCGCGCCGAGCAGGCGGCGCATCTCGGCCAGCGCCGTGCGGCCGGCCCGCTCGACGCCGCGCAGCGCGTCCGTCTCCTCGACGAACGTGTCGGGCAGCTTGTGCCGCACGGCGCCGACCTGCAGCACCATGACGCTGACGGCGTGCGCCACGATGTCGTGCAGTTCCCGTGCGATCCGCGCGCGTTCCTCCGCGACCGCGATCCGGGCGGTCGCCTCACGTTCCCGCTCGGCGTGCGCCGCGCGTTCGTCCGCCGTGACCACCTCGGCCGCCCGCTCGCGCAGGGCGAAGCCGGCCAGCCAGCCGATCGCGAACAGAACCGGGATGAAGATCAACGTGCCGGGGGCGTGGTTCGGATCGTTGTAGACCACGATCGCCGCCCCGCTGAGCATGACGGCCAGGCTCAGCCGCGTCCGGACCGCGTCCCGCAGGTTGCCGAGCAGGAACGACGCGGCCATTCCGGCGGCGAAGGCGCTGACCGTGAACACCACCAGCCGCCCGTCGACAAACGACAGCGCGCCACCCACCAGCCAGATCGACATCGGCGCCGCGAACGGAAAGCGACGGCGCCCGAGCAACGGCAGCACCAACAACACGACAGCGGGTACGGCGAACCACAGCGGCGAACGCGGCGCCCGCAAGGAATCGTGCCGAAGGGCGACCTCAAGGGCACCCTCGATCGCGGCGACGGCGATCAGGATGTCGAAGCCGTACCTGCGCACACAGTTCACCTCTCGAACGTACGTGAGCCGCGAGCGCCCCGCCTCCAACCCAAGTAGGAGTCGACGTCGCCGCCGGGTCCGAGATCGAATCCGGCCTCGCGACGACGCGCCCGAACGCCGTCACGTTCTAGCGTCGGGACATGAAAACTCGCATGATTGCCATTGCATTAATCGCCGTGTTGATAGGGAGCCTGATATATATTCGAACCAGCACTGGTACGGACGCGATTGCCGTGCCGTCCGGCGCGAAAGCCGGCCAACTGAGCCTCGCGCGTTGCGACTACCCTACCGTCAACGGCAATTACAACGCCGACTGTGGCACGCTGGTCGTGCCGGAGAATCGAGCAGATCCGCATTCACGACTCATCGCCCTGCCGGTGACCCGCATTCGAGCGAAATCCAGCCATCCCGGGCAGCCGATCTTCCGTCTGGCCGGCGGTCCCGGCCTGACGAACATGAAGTTTCCGACCGCCAGTCGGTTCGCGGGTGACCACGACGTCGTCCTTGTCGGTTACCGGGGCGTGGACGGTTCCTCGGTGCTCGCCTGCCCCGAGGTCACGTCCGCGCTCGAGCACTCGCCGGACTTCCTTGCGCAGCAGTCGTTCCACGCGTACGCCGACGCTTTCCGGGCGTGCGCGCAACGGCTGTCGCACGACGGCGTCGACCTGGCCGGCTACAGCATGACGGCACAGGTCGACGATCTGGAAGCCGCTCGCGTGGCACTTGGCTATGGCCCGATCGATCTGGTCAGTGAAAGCGCGGGCACCCGTCTCGCGATGATCTATTCGTGGCGGTACCCGGCGAGTATTCACCGATCAGTGATGATCGGCGTCAACCCACCCGGCCATTTCGTATGGGATCCGGCCACCACCGACGCGCAGCTCCAGCACTATTCAGACTTGTGCGCGGCCGACGCCAACTGCCGCAAGCGAACCGACGACCTGGCGGCGTCAATGCGGCGCACGGCATCGCAATTGCCCGACCATTGGCTGTTCCTGCCGATCAAGACGGGAAACGTGCGACTCGCCTCGTTCTTCGCGCTCGTCGAGTC
>DATBCR010000257.1:0-4967 GCA_036270375.1 Pseudonocardiaceae bacterium
AGACGCCCCGGCCGGACGTGATCACCGCCAGCCTCGGTTTCGGCCTTGACTCCCAAGGGTTCCCGTCCCGGTACCTGGAGGACGACCCTGTCACCGAGTCGTTGATCGCCGAACTCACCCACCGCTTCGGCATCACGGTCGCCGTGTCCGCCAACGACGGCCTCCGCACCCCGACCGACGCCGCCGTCAGCCCCACCGGCGGTTCGGCGGCCACCGACGTGGCCGGTTCACCCCGGCAGGCGACCAGACTCGCCGACGTCCAGTTCGCCACGGTGCCCTCCCGGGACGTGGACTCGGGCGCGATCGACGTCGGCGCGGTCACCCTGAACGACATCGCGGCCGCCCCACCACAGGACCCGGCCAACGCCGCACTGCTGGCCGCGGCACGGCAGACACCCCGGCCGGACGTGATCACCGCGAGCCTCGGTTTCGGCCTGGACGCCCAGGGTTTCCCGTCCCGGTACCTGGAGGACGACCCGGTCACGGAGGCGCTGATCGCCGAGCTCACCCACCGTTTCGGCATCACGGTCGCGGTGTCCGCCAACGACGGCCTGCGCACCCCGACCGACGCCGCCGTCGGCCCGACAGGCGGTTCGGCCGCCACCGACGTGGCCGAATCGCGCCGGGACGCGACCAGCCTCGGCGACGTCCAGTTCGCCACGGTGCCGTCTCGGGACGTGGACTCGGGCGCGATCGACGTCGGCGCGGTCACCCTCGACGACATCGCGGCGGCCCCGCCGCACGACCCGGCCAACGCCGCGCTGGCTGAGCAGCAGGCATTCCCCGAGGTGCGCTGGGACGGCGCGGCCGACTTCTCGTCCGGTTTCGGCTCCCGGGTGAACGTGTCCGCGCCCGGTGACAACGTGATCGGCTTCCAGCACACCGCGGGCGGGGCGGCGGATGCCGTTGACGTCGTCAACACCGGTGGCACGTCGGCGTCGGTGCAGGAGGTCGGCGCCGCGGCGGCTGTTGTGCTGCAGACCGCCCGGCTCGTCGGCGACCGGTCGGTCACCAGCCCGCTTGCGCTACGGTCCTATTTGGACCGTACGGCCAAACCGGTGCCGGACGTGCCACAGGCAGACCGGTCGCTCCACGTGGGGCCACAGGTGGACATCGGTGCGGCGGTGACCGGCCTGCTGGACAGGGCCGGCTTACGGCAGCAGCCCGGCGTGGCGCGGGTCGCGGTGGCGCAACGGCAGAACGCCGGCGGTTTCGGCGCGTTCTTCGCCACTTCCACCGATCCGGCGAACATCCCGCTGCGCGGGTCATTACAGAACGACTGGCTGACGATCGCGCCCGACTGGATCGGCCTGCCTGGCTCCTCGGTGACGTACCAACTGTCCGCGCGGCGCTCGGACGGCAGCAGCGCGACGTTGGCCACCGGACCGTCGGCCCGGCTGCAACCTGACGCGATCATCGCCGCCGCCGGACTACAGCCGTCGGCCACCCAGCCCACCACGGTTATCGTCGACTACACGGCGAGCGTCGGCGGGCACGTGCTGGCCAGCGCGACGGTCCCGCTCGGGTTCGGCCCGCAGGTTGGTTCGCCGACACCGCTGGCGCCGCTCGTGCCGGCCGTCGTCACGGGCGACTCATTCCCGGTGCACTACGACCTGACCGGCCAGACGGCGTTCACCGACCCGGTGCTTGTGGTGTCCGCGCCCGGCCGGATGGATCCGTTCCAGCACTTCTACCTACCGATCTACTCGGTGCCGCTGCACGACGTCACGGGGACGGTGCAGGTGCCGGTGGATGCGTTGGCGGGTGGCGGTATCTATGGCGTGGCGGTGCAGGCGGCGGGCCAGTTCATCTTCAGTGAGTTCGCGTTCACCAGGGTGCAGGACGCGCCGAGTGACGTACAGCCGTCGGCTCCACTGCTGTCCGCGGCGGACCAGCCGGCCGGGCATGGGCTCACCGTCCCGTTCACTGGCGACTTCCGGGTCTCGTGGGACGTCGGGCGGGTGCCGCACGCCACCGGAGTGCTGCTGGAGATCAGCGCGGCCGGCCCCAACACGTTCAACTCGCTCGCCACGTTCGACAACCCCGGCGGCACGGTCCGGGACGACAACGGCCACGACACCGGTTCGGTTCTCGCCCAACGGTTGGCGGGCGCGTCCGGCAGCGTCGATGAGTCCGCCGACGTGCTCGACCCGACCATGACCCACAGCGTCCGCGTCATTCCGCTGCTGGCCTCCGGCGCACCCGCCGGCGAGGCGTCCGAGGTGAGCACGGTCAGCCGCAACGGTGTCGCACCGTCGGACGGCGGGTCGGTGCTGGACGGTTTCGGCGTTGACGCGCACGGTTCGGACGGGTTGGTCACGTCGAACCAGGTGACGGCCGACGGCAAGACGCGGAGTTCGGTGCAGACGTTCGACCAGCGCGACAACTCCATCACCGGCACTCTCGTCAAGTCGGAGAAAGGCCAGTTCTCCACCGCCAACACGTCCGCGCCCGGCATCCTGGCCGGCGACACCGCGCTGTACGCGGACAGCCCGAACAATCCGAAACTCGCCACCACCTACACGGTCCGCAGCCCGCTCACCTCCGACCGCACGAGTACCTGGACACCGCAGAACGCGCCGGCCGGCGCGTCGGTGGAACCGGCGGACAACCAGGACACGGCAACGGATGCGCTGCTGATCGGCAACGCCCAACTCGGTTTCCGGGTACTCAGTACGAATGTCGTTGACAACACGTTCGGCCCGTCCGTCGATCTCGGCCCGACGCTGTCGTCGTTCGGTTTCGCCGTGGTGACCGGACTCGGCGAGGACACGGCGACCGGCACGGCCGTCGTTGGCGCGTCGGACTTCTTCAACGGCGCCGCGCCGCCGACCGTGATCACGGTCGACCTCACCACCGGCGACCTGCACAGCCGGCCCGGCGTCGGCACCGGCTCACCGTCCGGCATCGCGGTCGACTCGACCACGAATATCGCCGCGATACCGACCAGCGACGGCGTCGGCGTCTACGATCTGGCCGCCGGCACCGCGACACTGACCACCCCGCTCGGTGCCGGCTACCAGCACCCCGCGGCCGACCCGATCTCCGGCGACTTCGTCGTGCAGGAGGTCGTGTCGCCGAGCAGCGAACTGTCCACCCCCGGCCTCGGCGCCACCCCCGACGACAACAGCGTTTCCTCGGTGGTGATCCTGAACCAGCGGGGCGACGTGGTCAGCCGAATCGCGCGGTTCAACGACTTCAACGTGTTCACCCAGTCCATCGGCGACTACGTCCAACTCAACCCGACCACCCGCACCGGCTACACACTCGGCCCCTTCGGCCAACAACTCGCCCCGTTCACCTACTGACGTGCTTCTTGCGTCATGGCGCAAGAAGCCTTGCTCAAGGAGCTGCACACCAACTCGTCCGCTCGCATGGCGCCCCCCGATATCGTGCCTTCAGCTGATACCTGGAGCCCGATATGCGGGGAGCACAATGTCCACTCTGGACGAACTGTGGACGTGGATATCGACACCTTTGCACGAACTCACGGCCGCGCGGACCGACGACCGTGACAAGTCCTGGGACGATCTACGTGCTTACTTTGTCGAGCGCGCGGGACTGGCGGAGCCTTCCGACCACCCCGTTGTCAACGACATGATCTATCAACTCGACCAGCTTTCCGACAGCGATCGCGACGCGCTGTTGGGTGACGGCGACAAGCTGGACGGTTTCGGGTACGAAATCGCCCAACTGTACGCCGACGCCGAGGCCGCCGACGACTCCGGCACCGCAGAAATACGAACGCTACTGGCCGACGATCCCGAATTCGCCGACCTGCCGGCAGAGCAGCAAAGCCAGACGCTGGCACTGATACGTGAAGCGCTGGGAGGCTGAGATGATGATGGCGGCACCGGCCGGGCCGGTAGGACCACCACCGGCTGTGGTGATAGCGCTGAACAACATCCAGGTGACCGATCCCGTCACCGGCCTGCTCGTGTTGGGACCCGATCCGAACAACCCCGCCCCCGTGCCCGGTGCCAGCGTACTCATGAATGGCGTGCTCACCATAATAGTGAACGCCGGCGTGCCAAATGAATTGAACGGCGGCCCGGTCATCGGCAACAATTACGACATCACAACCGCGGCGGGCAATTTCCTTGGCATACAGTTTCGGAGCAACACACCATTCTTGTATCGATTCAGGTAGCCGTGCGTTTGACAAGGCGGGCCGCGTGACTAGCGTCAGACGGGACAGAGCACCCGATCAGTCTCGTCGAGGAGCGTGCGATGACCCGAGCCCTGGCAGAACCTCCGCCCGGCAGCGGGCTCGCACCGATCATGGGCAACTTCGGCGCGCCGGGCATCGGCTACGGCCGCCAGTACATCCGCGACCCGCTTGCCTTGTGGCGTAGGCGGTACGAGCGGTTCGGGCCGGTGTCCTGGAATGGCGCGTTCGGCATGCGCGGCGTCACGCTGCTCGGGCCGGACGCGTGCGGTGCCGTGCTCGCCAACAAGGACAAGGCGTTCGCCAACGGGCCGGCGTGGGGGAAGTTCATCGGGCGGTTCTTCGACCGTGGCCTGATGCTGCTGGACGGCGACGAGCACCTCGCGCACCGGCGCATCATGCAGGATGCGTTCACCCACGACCGCCTCGCCCGCTACATCGAGGCGCTGCACCCCGCGATCGCGGCCGGTCTGGACACCTGGGCAGTCCCGGCGCCGGCCTTCCGTGCCTACCCGGCGACCAAGGCGCTGACCCTCGACCTCGCCACCGGAATCTTCATGGGCGGCACCGAAACCACCGACCACGCGCGGATGGCCGAGGTGAACCGGGCGTTCATCGCATGCGTGCAGGCGGCCACATCATTCGTGCGACTGGCGGTCCCCGGCGGTCGGTGGCGGCGCGGGCTGCGCGGGCGTCAACTGCTGGAGGACTTCCTACGCGCCTACCTGCCGTCCCGCCGGGACGGTTCCGGCGACGACCTGTTCTCGGTGCTGTGCCACCTGGAAGCCGAGGACGGCAG
>DATBCR010000258.1:0-2366 GCA_036270375.1 Pseudonocardiaceae bacterium
GAGTTGTCGGTGTCAAGCGCTGTGTAATTTCCCTTGCTGGTGCCGGTGTCAATGCCGAGCGGAGCGCCGAACGCGCCGGTGCCGACATCCAGGGTCAGCAGTGTGTCGGCCTGAGTACCCGCCGCGTGTCCTAGCAGGACGGCACGGTGCCGTACCGGGTCCACCCGGCCGCCGACCAGGGAGTACTGGGTCGCGGCATCTACCGGCTGGTCCGCCAGGCGCTGCCCGCTGGCGGAGTCGTAGATCTGCACGTCCTGGTCCGGGCCGCGCAACGACTTCTCCAGCGCGAGGGTGCGCCCGAGGCCCGGGTCTGCGCCGTACAGGTAGTAAGCGTTCTGTCCGGTGGCGTCGGTGGCGAACGTCGTACCGTACTGCCCGGTGGCGGGGTCATAGGCCTGCAGCGAGCTGCCTGCGAGGCTGCCGTCAGGGTTGTGACTGTTGGACGCGACCACCGACCCGCCGCCCGGCACGATCGAGAAGTCGTTCAGTGTCGCATCGCCGGGCAGCAGCCCGTCGTCAAATTCGAGGAACGACGTCGGGGACGCCTGCCCGGAAATGCTCCCGCCGCCCGTGGTGGCGAGAATGCGGACCGAGTAATTCAGTGAGGTGGCGAGACCCAGTTTGAGGGCATCGACAGACAGCCGGCCGGACCTGGCTGGCAGCGGCACATAGACCGTCGAGCCGGTGTCGACGCCATTGCTGTCGTGTCCCGACCCGTTGGGATTGGTGAACGTGTTAAACAGGTTATAGACGGTCGGGCCCGGTGCCGAGATCTCCAGCATCGCGCCGGTCGCGCCCCGCACGCCGTCTGTATTCCAGCCGACGGTGAACTGCGGCTGCTTACGCGTGATGGTGATGTCATGCCCCGGCTGCCCGCCGGCGGCAAGCAGCGGCGCGCCAGGTCGCGCGGCGCCCGCCGCGGTCGCTACCCGGAAGGGCGCGAATGCGCCGGCCGTTCTGAAATGCGCGTTCTGCTCAATGCCCACGCCGTAAATACCGCCGCCCGCGGCGAGGACCTGGGCCGGGATCGTCACCGTCCCCGTCGTGGCGGTGAGCGGCACCGCGTAGACGGCACGGAACAGCGGTGCCGTCGCCGGAGACCAGTGCCCGATGGAGGAGACGAGCAGCTCCGGCTGATTGACACCGCGGACACCGGCCAGGTCGTAGCTCACCGTGACGGGCGCCCCGGCGGCCACCACGGGCGGTACCACGGGGGCAGGGGCCATCGCGTGCGTCCCGTCGGTCGGCCCGAAGGTGAGCTGCCTGGTGGCCGATGCCACCACGCGGCGGCCGCGACTGACCTGGAACGTGACCGGGAATGAACGGGTACTGGCCGAGATCAGCGGCTGCCCGGCGGCGGCGAACAGCTGCCGCGGGGTGAGCCGAGCATAGGGCAGCGCCGCCGTGACCGTCGTCGAGCCCACGGTGAGTGCGTAGCTCAGACCTGGGCCATCGATCCCCGTGCCGTCCACGCCAAACGTGATGGGACCTTCAAGGCCCTCGCCCGTCTGGCCGGCCAGCACGATCGCCGCCGGGTCGGTGGCCTCCTCAAACGTGGCCCCGAGGTTCCCGATCGCCAGCCGGTGCGCGACAGAAAGGCGCGCGATGACCGGCTGACTCCTGGGTCCGAGCAGGGCGTCAACGGCGGCACCGACGTCGATCTGCGGACCCACGTGCAGCGGCTGGTCAATCTGCGGTTGCGTCGGCACCTGGCGGCCAGTCCGCTCAAGCAGCGCGCGGACGCCGGCCGCAGACAGCGGGTGACCGATGAGCCGAGCCACCTGAAGCGCGTCGGCGACGGCGGCGGCGGTCATCGGTGCGGATGCCGAAGTGCCACCCTCAAGCACCGGCACCGCGTCGGTCGGCTGGCAGTTCCCTCTGGTCAGGCAGTGGTGCGCGATGACGGCGACGTTGTCGCTCGGGGCCGAGACGTCGACTCGTGAGCCAAACCCTGACGAGAAGCTGGTGCCGCCGGATATCCGGGTTTCGGCGAACGTCGGGTTGGCCGACAGCGGGGAGCCATCCTGCGGCGGAGCCGCGATCACGTCGTCGAGCGTGGTTCCGCCTACCGCGATCGCGCCGGAATCCGGCACCTCGCTCGGCGTGGTGGACATGCCGTCGTCAGCGACCGAGGTGGCGTCGGCGGCACTCCTCGCCAGGTCGGTGGCCGCGCTGCCGCCGTCCGGGCCCACTGCGGCCGGCGTGAACATGCGGGTGCCGTCGTTAGCGGAGATGCACACGGTGATCCCGTACTCCTGCACGATGCCCGCGACGATGGTACGGGAGACAGGGTCGTCTTCCAGGTACCGCCCGGGAAAGCCCTCGGAGTCGAAGCCGTAGCCGATGCTGGCCGTGATCACGTCGGG
>DATBCR010000259.1:0-2549 GCA_036270375.1 Pseudonocardiaceae bacterium
GTCCGCCGACGGCTACGGCGACGCGGTCCGGGTGGCGATCGGCCCCAAGACGCTGCACTTCGTCAACCACCCCGACTACGCCAAGCACGTGCTGGCCGACAACGCCGCCAACTACCACAAGGGCATCGGCCTCGTGCAGGCCAAGCGGGCGCTCGGCGACGGCCTGCTGACGAGCGAGGGCGACCTGTGGCGCACGCAGCGCCGCTCGATCCAGCCGGCGTTCCAGGCCAAGCGGATCGCACGGCAGGCCGGCGCGGTCGCCGACGAGGCGACGCACCTGATCGCGCGCCTGCGGGCCAAAAAAGGTCCCGTCGATATGACGCACGAGCTGACCGGGCTGACGCTCGGCGTGCTCGGCCGCGCGCTGCTGGACGCGGATCTCAGTGGCCACCAAGGGATCGGCCACTCCTTCGAGGCCGTGCAGGACCAGGCGATGTTCGAGATGGTGTCGCTGAGCATGGTGCCGACGTGGGTGCCGCTGCCCAAGCAGCTGCGGTTCCGCAAGGCTCGCCGTTCCTTGGAAACCGTTGTGGCGCAACTGGTCGCCGAGCGGGACGGCCGGCCCACCGACGGCGACGACGTACTCACGCGCCTGATCCAGTCCACCCGCGCCGAAGCCGACCCGCGCGTCGGCAGGATCCGGATGCGCGACGAGCTGGTCACCCTGCTGCTCGCCGGCCACGAGACCACCGCGAGCACGCTGAGCTGGTCGTTCCATTTATTAGACGACCATCCCGAAGTGTGGGAACGGCTGCACGAGGAGGCCGTCACGGTGCTCGGCGACCGGCTACCGGTCTACGAGGACCTGCACCAGTTGAAGTACACGTCGATGGTGCTGGACGAGGTCATGCGGCTCTACCCGCCGGTGTGGATTCTCCCCCGGCTGGCACAGGGCGTCGACGAGGTCGGCGGCTACCACATCCCGGCCGGCTCGGACGTCGTGATCTGCCCGTACACCCTGCACCGGCACCCGGCGTTCTGGACCGACCCGACGCGCTTCGACCCGGAACGGTTCGATCCGAACCTGCGGACCGACCGGCCGCGCTACGCGCACATTCCCTTCGGTGCCGGGCCACGGTTCTGTGTCGGCAACAACCTCGGCATGATGGAAGCCGCGTTCGTGCTCGCCATGGTGGCGCGGGAACTGCGCCTCACCAAGGTGCCCGGTCACCCGATCGTCCCGGAGCCGATGCTGTCGCTCCGTGTGCGTGGCGGGCTGCCGATGACCGTCCATCCCGTGCAGTAACAGGGAATCAGCCACCCCCGCCCACGAAAGGACGGCGTGCGATGCAACCGGAATCCCCGGACGAGGACCAGACCGTGACAATGACGCTCGAAGCGTGGGCGGACACCATCATCCCTGGCGAGAAGCGCTGGCCGGGCGACCGCGCGATCGCGGGCGTGTCCGAGGGGGGTGGCGCCGTCGCCGCGGGCGCGGTCGAAGTCCTGCACACCGAGGCGGGCGGGCTGGCACCGGCACTGCCGCACATCGTGAACTCGCTGAACACCCACGCGCAGACGTACGCGACAGAGCGCGGCATCGAGCTGGACGACACGGTGCCGCCGTTCGTGGCGCTCGAGTCCGAGGACCGCATCGCGCTCGTGCAGATCCTGTGCAAGCCCGGCCACCCGGAGAAGCAGATCTGGGTGAACCTCGCGGTGTTCAGCAACATGTCGTTCGACACCGGTGCCCACCTGAGCACCCCGCAGGCCCTGGCGGACGGCCACGTCGGCCTGACCCACCTCGGTTTCCGCAAGCCGGACGCCGACGGCATCTGGCGGTTCACCGACTACACCTACGGCCGGCAGCTCGCGCAGCCGCACCCGAACACGACCCCATCAGGGAGCCCGGCATGACCACTTCGGAGAACACCGACGTGCTGGTGATCGGCAGCGGCTTCGGCGGCGCGATCGCGGCGTACCACCTGGCCGCCGGCGGCGCGCGGGTGACGGTGCTCGAGCGCGGGCCGTGGCTGACCGCGGACGAGTTCGACCACGACTTCAAGCTCGGCTCGTCGACGACCCGGATCTTCGACTTCACCGTCGGCGACGGGATGAGCGTGCTCGGCGGCAACTGTGTCGGCGGCGGCAGTGTCGTCTACTTCGCCGCGATGCCACGGGCACCGAGGTACGTCTTCGACCGCCAGGGCAGCATCGGCCGGCGGATGTGGCCGTCGACGGTCAGCCGGGACTCGCTCGAACCGTGGTACGACCGGATCGAGGAGGCCCTGCCGGTCTACAAGCAGGAGTGGTCCGACGTGCCGTTCGCGGGCGGCCTTTTCGGCGCGGCCTGTGCGCACGCCGGCCTGTCCGCGAACGCGGTGCCCACCGCTGTCGACCCCGCGAAGTGCACCAACTGCAACTGGATGATGGCCGGCTGCAAGTTCGACGCGAAGCGCTCGATGCTGCTGAACTACCTGCCGGCCGCGATCGCGCACGGCGCGGTGATCCGGCCGCTGCACGAGGTGCAGACGATCTCCCGCACCGATGACGGCGGCTACCGGGTCAGCTACAACGTCCTGCATGACGTGGACTACCGGGTGGTCGAG
>DATBCR010000260.1:0-2619 GCA_036270375.1 Pseudonocardiaceae bacterium
CCGTGGTTCCCGTCGCCGATGGCCGATGGCGGCTACGACGTCGCCGACTACCGTGACGTGGCACCGATGTTCGGCACCCTCGCGGACGCCGAGAAGCTGATCGACGAGGCACACGGCTTCGGCATCCGGATCATCATCGACGTCGTCCCCAACCACTGCTCCGACGAACATCCGTGGTTCCAGAAGGCGTTGGCCGGCGGTCCTGGCGCGCCGGAGCGTGACCTGTTCTGGTTTCGGCCGGGCCGCGGCGCACACGGCGAACTGCCGCCGAACAACTGGGCGTCCATCTTCGGCGGCCGGGCATGGACGCGGACCACCAACCCGGACGGCACCCCCGGCGAGTGGTACCTGCACCTGTTCGCGCCGGAACAGCCGGACTTCAACTGGAACAGCAAGCTGGTGTGGGCCGAGTTCGAGGACGTGCTGCGGTTCTGGTTCGACCGCGGCGTCGACGGCGTGCGGATCGACTCGGCCGCGCTGCTGGTCAAGGACGACAACCTGGACGACGCCGACCTCACCGGCGGCCCCGGCGCCGGCCACGCCTACGCCGACCGGGACGGGGTGCACGAGATCTACCGGTCGTGGCGCCGGGTGGCCGAGGAGTACCCGAACCGCGCGCTGATCGGCGAGATCTGGCTGCCGGACACCGAACGGTTCGCCCGCTACCTGCGCAGCGACGAGCTGCACGTCGCGTTCAACTTCGAATTCCTCTGCTGCGCATGGGATGCCGACCTGTTACGGGCCATTGTGGACGGTACGCTCGCTGCTCACGAACCGGTCGGCGCACCGGCCACCTGGGTGCTGTCCAACCACGACGTCGTCCGGCACGTCACCCGCTACGGCCGCGCCGACACGTCGTTCGACATGGCCGACCGGCGGATCGGCGAACCGGCGGACCTGGTGCTCGGGGAGCGTCGGGCGCGGGCGGCCGCGCTGCTCACCCTCGCGCTGCCCGGCGGCGCGTACATCTACCAGGGCGAGGAGTTCGGCCTGGCCGAGGTGGAGGACCTGCCCGACGACGTGCGCCAGGACCCGTTCTGGGTCCGCTCCGGGCACACCGATCCGGGTAGAGACGGATGCCGCGTGCCGCTGCCCTGGTCCGGCAGCGAGCCGCCGTTCGGGTTCAGCCCGAGCCGGGCCGCCGCGCCGCCGTGGCTGCCGCAGCCGGCCGGCTGGGCCAAGCGGACCATGCGGGCGCAGGCGGCCAGCCAGGACTCGATGCTCACGCTGTACCGGGAAGCGTTGCGGCTGCGCCGATCCCGGCCGGAACTCGGCGACGGCCCGATGAACTGGCTGCCCGCCGATCCAGGAGTGCTCGCGTTCGGGCGTGGCAACGGTTTCGCGTGTGTCGTCAACCTGTCCAGCGGTCCGGTCGCCCTGCCCGCCGGCCATGAAGTGCTGGTGGCCAGCCAGCCCCTCGTCGACGGCCGCCTGCCGGCCGACACCGCCGCCTGGCTGCGCGCGGCCGACTGACCCGTGGTGGGGCTGTGGGCCGAGGACAAATGTCCTCGGCCCACAGGATGAACATCAGCCGCGCGTCAGCAGGGCACGCAATGCCTCGACGGGCAACACCAGCGCGCGGCCGGGGTTCTTGGAGTCACGGATCGCGGCACGCTCGCCGGCGAACGCGACTTCAACACAGTTGGCGTTGTTGCCATCGTTGCTGCGGCTGCTCTTGCGCCACCGGGCATTGCTCAGGTCGTACGTCGGCATCCCGGTCGTCCCTTCAGAGTTCGGCGGCCATCCGCTCGACGAACTCCATCGACTGAGCCGGATCCAGCGCAAGCCGCCTGACATGATCGATCCTCAGCTTACCAGCGGTGACCTCGATGGCGTTGTCGGTGTGGTTCGCCCCAAGTGCGTGTTCCAGATAGACAACATCGTCATCTTCCTTGTCCGGGAAGCTCAACAAGGTCAACGCGCCGACCAACCCGCCGTGGACCCCATAAGCCTCTGGCAGCACTCGTACGGTCACATTCGGCAGCGCGGCACGCTCGACGATCCGGAGCAGCTGTGCTCGATACATAGCCTTGTCACCTTCGGGCCGGGACAGCACACACTCCTGGATGATCGCCTCGAAAATCAACGGGTTTTCCTTGCCCGTTACCCGTTCCTGCCGGCGCGTCCGCACCTCGACCTGGTTGTTGATGGCCTTCCGGGAGCGTGGCACCAAGGACTTGTCGAAGAACATGCGGGTGTAGGCCTCTGTCTGCAACAGGCCAGGGATGAAGCACGGCTGGAACTCCCGAACGGAGACTGCCTCATGCTCCATGCTGACGTAGCCCTGGTTGTCCAGCTTGTACATCGCCCACCAGCCGGGCTCGGCGGCGATCTCCCACATCTCTTTGTATGCGTCCCACTGGTCGTACGTGAGGCTGTACAGGTCCAGCATCGCGCACATGCCATGGTAGTCAGGCAGCTGACCAGCCTCGAATCGGCTGATCTTGCTGTCCGAGTAGTGCAGCCGTTTCGCGGCCGCGCGCTGGGTGAGACCGGCCTGTTCGCGCAGTTTCTGCAGTTGCCGCCCCAACCGTCGCCGATGCAGTGGCGCACGTTCCCGAGCCGTCGCTGGCACCCCGTCACCCTCCCGACCTGTAGTGATCGGCGAACGTAGCGGCG